>JBOHHR010000275.1:0-8591 GCA_050725475.1 Gammaproteobacteria bacterium
CGCAAGGCGCACGAGCCGGTATTCGCCGCGGTCGATGCGTTCAATCTCGAACTCCTGCCCAGGCTCGATACCGTCCCGCTGCCGGATCTCGGCGGGCAGGATGATCTGGCCCTTGGTGGAAACCGTAGTCTTCATACCAGGTAAGATACTGTCTTACGCAGGGTCCGTCAACCCTCTTTTGGGCCTCAAGGCCGCCCGGGTACTTCCCGCTGCGCTCGCGTACCGAGTGGCCTTGCTGCCGAGGCCTTGGCCTTCGCCGTGCAGATGCTGGAATGGACCACCGGCTTGGTAAAACCCTCTCTGGTTAGCTTCACTGGCTATCGCGGCCCCAAAACCACCCGCACGGCGTTTGCGATCTCGCGGCTCAGTTGGCCGATACACTGGCTCTGGGCATCGACGATCTGCCGGTAATCGATATCCGATGCCGGCAGCCGGCAGGAGGATTTCCGATTCACCAGCGTTTTCTCGCCACGCCTCAAGGCCCAGTCGGCAGCCAGGCGCACTTGTCCGGTCGCATCGACGTGAAGCTGCTGAATCGTGACCGAGACCTGAGCGTCCACGTGCTGTTGGCGGGACCAGGGATATAAGACGACGCGCTCGGTCGGTACCAAGCCCGAGAGGTTCTCTGCCAGCACCCGCGTGAGGGTTTGGTCGAGACGCTCCGCCCAGCGGTGCTCTTCGGCGAGGCGGTATTCATGCTCCGAGACGGCGGTCACGATCTGCGGCCGGTCGAGGTAATCGGACATGCGGATCGGCCCGAGACCGATTATGGGTCCTGGGTTGGCACGAGGGATCGCGGCGTGCGGCGACTCTGTAAATGTGAGCGGCCTTAACATGTAGAAATGAATCGGCGCCGTGTTCCGGAAACAGCCGTACAGCGCCGGAACCAAGATTATCAAGAGGAAGATAAGTCGTCCGTTCATGGGGTAACGCGCTCCATGCATCTTAGGGTTTGCCGTAGAGGACGGAATCCGGATGGCGCTCCAGATAGTCCGTCAGATCCCGCAGCGAGCGCGCGGCGTTGCGCAGCTCCATTAGGGTTTGTTGCAGGGTGGAATCCGGCCCGCCGAATGATTCCACCGCACTCACGGCCCCTCTACTTTCTTCGAGCACTGCTGTGGCCTTGCGTAGCGTTTGCTCGGCCGCCGCCAACACCGGCCTGATCCCGCCTCGGGTCTCTGCCCCTAAGTCGCGTACTAAACGGCGGGTCTCCTTGGTCGTTTCCCGCGCGTCCGCGAGCATGGGTCCCAACTCGCGGTTGAGCTTTCCGACGAGCTGTTCGGTTCCCTCCAGGGTCTTGGCCAGCCCCGCCCTGGCACGCATGATGTCGTCGGATTTCACGGTGTCGCGAATTTCCTTGAGCGTCGCCGACAAATCCCGCACGATGTCCTCCAGCGGCAGCTCCCGCGCTTTGGCCAGCACTTCGTCCAAGGTATTGCGCAACTCGTCCGTTGCGGTCGGAATGCTCGGTAACTCGGGTAAGCCCTTATAGTCCAATCCGGTTAGCTTGACCGGCTCATTGGGGTATAGATTGAACTCCACATACAAAAGCCCCGTCAGCAGGCTCTGCATCTCCAGTCGCGCCCTGAGCCCGGCCTCGATGAGCCGCTGCACGTACTCCTGGCGTTCTTGCTCCGTTCCGGCTGATTCCATCGGCTGCCCACTGGGGTCGATAAGCCTTCCAGGATCGAATTCGATCACTACTGGCTTGAGGAACTGGACCCCTGGCGGGTCCATTTGCAGGGCGACTTCCGTGACCGACCCCACCTGTACGCCCTGGATCTTGACCGGCGCGCCGGCGTTCAATCCATTCAGGGAGGAGTCGAAGAAGATCACGAATTGTCGTTTCTCTTTGAACAGCTCCCCACCCCCAAAGATCAAGAGGGCGGCGGTCAACAGCACGATGGCCCCGACCAGGAAGCCGCCGAGCGCTATGGGGCTCACCGGTTTGCTCATGGTTCAGATCCTTTGGTGCTCTTCATCACCTTCCTCGGACTCGCCGCGGGTGAGAAACCGGATCACCTTAGGATCCCCCGAGTGCTCCAGCAATCGGCGCGGGGAGCCGGTAGCGATCATAGTCTTAGTCTCGGGATCGAGAAAGACGGCGTTGTTACCGATGGCGAAGATGCTCGCCAGCTCATGGGTCACCACCACCACCGTGGCTCCCAGGCTGTCCCGCAGATTCAGGATCAAATCATCGAGCAGCTTGGCGCTGACCGGGTCGAGCCCCGCCGAGGGCTCGTCGAAAAATAGGATTTCCGGATCCATCGCCATGGCGCGGGCGAGCCCGGCGCGCTTTTGCATCCCGCCGCTGATCTCCGAGGGGTAGTAGTCCTCGAAGCCGGCGAGTCCCACCAGGGCCAGCTTGTAGGAGACAATGGCCTGGATCTGCGCCGCGCTGAGATCGGTGAATTCGCCGAGAGGCAGGGCGACGTTCTCGGACAACGTCATGGAGCTCATTAGCCCTCCGCCTTGAAACAAAACCCCGATGCGGCGCAGAATGCGCTCGCGGCCCGGCTCGGCCACCTGCCAAAGGTTCTGGCGGTCGTAGTAAACCTCGCCTTTTGCCGGCTGCTTAAGTCCGATGAGGTGCTTCAGGAGCGTGCTCTTCCCACAGCCGCTCCCGCCCATGATGATGACGATGTCGCCCCGGTTGATGGTGAAGTTGAGATCCCGCTGGATAACGAAATCGCCGTAGGCCATGGTGAGATCATTCACGGTGACGACGGGTTCACTCATCGATCCAACGGTCCGCTAGATCCCCAGTTCGTTGCAGATCAAGGTCATCACCGAATCCGCCACGACGATGTAGACGATGCTCGTTACCACCGCCGAGGTCGCCGCCTCACCCACGGCGGAAGCGCTGCGCCCGCACTGCATGCCGCGCAGGCAACCGGCAATCGCGATCAGCACCCCGAACACAGCGCATTTGGTCACGCCTACGAGAAAATCTGTCACACGGACCGCGTCCTTGGTGCGATCGAGGTATTGCACCAGAGAGACGTCGAAGAAGCTGACCGTAACCAGCCCCCCGCCTACGATCCCCATGAGATCGGCGTACAGACACAACAGCGGCATGATCAGAATCAAGGCCAGCATCCGGGGCAAAACCAGGAATTGCATCGGGGGAAATCCCATGACCTGCAGCGCATCGATCTCGCTGTTGACGTTCATGGTGCCGAGCTGCGCTGCAAACGCCGCCCCGGTGCGCCCCGACATGATGATGCCGGTCATCAGCGCCCCCATCTCGCGCAACATACCCAGTCCCACCAGATCCGCAATATAGATCTGCGCCCCAAAGAGTGCCAACTGCACCGCTCCGACGAAGGCCAAGATCAGCCCCACGAGGAGGCTGATCAGGGTCACGATGCCAAGAGCAGAGGGTCCACTGTCCTGGATATTGAGCCAGAGATCGACCGCCCTGAAGCGCGCCCGCCCGCGCAACAGAGCTCCGAGCGCGAGCATCGCCTCTCCCAGGAACGCCAGAAAAACCTTGCCGTCTTCCCACGCGTGCAAGACAACCGTTCCCACCTTGGCGAGCCAAGCGCTATGCTGCGCCTGACGGCGCGCGCCGGCGCGTTCCGGAACCGCGTACACCAGTGCCAGCAGCCCGCGTACCCCCTCGGGCAACCCCGAGCTGTCGACCTCGATGCCGCGCTCCCGGCAGGGATCGATGAGGCCGATTAGGAACGTCATGAGCAGTGTGTCCCAGCGGCCAAGGTCGCGCGCGCTTACGACCAGACGGTTGACGGCGCCATTCTCGCTAAGCTGCTCCAAGACGACAGCGGGCGAAGGCATATCTGATCCGATGACCCAATCGCCGGCCAAGGCAAGCTCGGGCTCTTTATTGTGCCGCATCAGGAGCCTGGCTTCACCGCGGCGTATCGGATTGCTTGTGGATGCCAACTGTGAAAAGGTCTTTCAATTGCGGGCGTTTCGAATTATCGGAACGCTGGTCTGGAGTGTCCCACGTCTAATGCATCCTAAATGCATCCTGGGTTCTCGATTTCGGCAATCCCTGTCGGCTGTAGCTCGGCGTAATGATTCAATATACCCATGAGCATGGCCTTGGCCTGCGGCGGTGACCTTCTGCGACCCTGAGCCAGCGACTGTCGGTGACTCCGCGTGGGTTACCGTTTGCCCTCCAATCCAGACCGAGAAAACCAACAGGATCTGCGCCGATCGCGCCACGGGCAGGTATCTATTCGATGGATTGGGCGGAGAGCGCTGTCGCCGATGGACTGGATCGCCCGGATTGAAAGGCGGCGCATTGACAGGTGGCGCAATGCCCTTCGGTTATTGCGCCCTACGCGGCCTCTGAAGTAGTTTTCGAGCTTGTTGCAGATTTTTTGGCGGAATATCAACCCGACTGTGCCCAGCGATGTCGAATTGGAGGAGAATGATTCTGCTCGTGACATATCTTAACTCCAACCTCTGTCAAGAAGCGGCTAGCGCCCGGTTAGCCGTGCTTCACGCCGCTTGATGCTTGGCGAGCTCTCGAACCTTAGGAACGAGTTCGGTGGGGATTTCCATTACGGCCTGGTCCGCCGCTTCAAACGCCGCCTCGTCCTCTGCCACGGCCTCTTCTTCCGTTTGTGATTCATAGTGGGCAAGGACCCGTTTGACGCTCCCCTCGTCCCTGAGGGGTATTTACTCTGCTTCATTTGCCTTTCCTCCGGCGATGACGCCTATAGGCAGTAAGGGGTTTACCGCGAAGCTCGTACGCCGTAATAAATACACTGCCTGGTTCCGGATCTGGCACATTATAGTACTCGCAAATAGAGTCCACCCGAAGTGCGGCCAATTGCAATCCGCGATCCTTCGCGCCCCGGGCGATCTTCTCCAGCTCGTAGTAGCACCTCCTCCACCTCTGCTTCCGAGACATCGTGGCAATAGATATGGGGTAACCCCGTTTCGGGATCAATGTAGTACCGTTCCTCACGGGTCCTTCTCTTCTCATTACGGCTAACGATTGAATGAATTGAAATCCTTCGTCATGCACACCGAGCGGCATTTAACCCGACTGCGTTTTGCATGTTGCTTCAACGTGTTACCCGAGCTTCTGAAGGATAAAGAAAAGAGGGATAGCCTGCAAGGCGTGCTCTATGACCGATCTGTCGTAAAAAAAACGGGCGCTAATCGGCATTGGTCCGAACCGAAGCGCTTGAGAGAGTCTTGGGTTGCGTTTTCGATTCCAAGCGTGAGCCGCATTACGCGGCGTTCGCCGGCGAAGGATGCGCCGGGGTAGGAACGACGCATCAATCCTAGCGAGGCGGGAGCTTATCGTGATTCAAGAACCTGTGTGGCCACACGTTTAGATACGCGAGATCTTCGTCGATACCGTTCATGACGGAATAGCGTTTGTAGATTTCCCGACCCACCCACGCGTACTGCGTGTGTTCGTGGTTCAACACAATGCGTCCCTCCAGCCATCGATGATGAAAGAGGTAAACTTTAAAAATACCCCCGTAGAATGTATCGCGGATCGGACCGAACGTGGAAATCAACTCGATGCGGTGCTCCGCTCCGATTTCTTCGGTTAATTCTCGCAGCGCGCATTGCGACGGCGTTTCTCCGCCTTCGATGCGCCCGGCGGGAAATCCCCACAATCCCGCGCCCAAGTGCGCTTGGGGGCTACGCCTGAGCAGCAAGATCTCGCGCGCGCGATTCTCAACGACGTTTATGGATAGGCGGATCACGGCGCGAAGCACGTGCCGCTCACCAAGGGGGCTGCCAAAGTCTCTACGGATCTGACCAAAGATCGACTTTTAGAAGTTTCCCGTATTTTTGGTTTATGATCAAAACGCGTTTTCCGATGAGCCATCTTTTTCCAGCCCTGCACTGTACCGCCAGCAATGCCAGTAAAGCAGACCATAACCCAGGGTAAGGTGCCGGTAAAAATCTATACCGAGGAGGTGGAGGCCTCTGCGTATCGCCAGCTTTGCGAGATGGCGGAGCTGCCCTTTGTGTATGGGCACATCGCCGCCATGCCGGATGTGCATGCGGGGATCGGCGCCACCGTGGGGGCGGTCATCCCTACCCGCGAGGCGATCATCCCCGCGGCGGTGGGGGTGGACATCGGGTGCGGTATGAACGCCGTGCGTCTGTCGCTCAAAGCGGACTGCTTACCGGACAATCTGAAGCCTTTGCGTTTGGCTATCGAGGCGGCGGTGCCGGTCGGATTCGCGATGCACAAGTCGGAAGCGGTGCCGCGCTCCAGCACAAAGCCGCTGGAGACGCGCCTTCGGATCATCGTCGATAAGCACCCAAAGATCGCCAAGGGCAGACCGCGTCTCGAGCAGGGCTGGCCGTTGCAGCTCGCTACTCTGGGTGGCGGCAACCATTTTATCGAGCTTTGCCTGGATGAGGGAAACGGAGTCTGGATCATGCTGCACTCCGGCAGCCGCGGGATCGGCAACGCCATCGGCCAGTATTTTATCGCGCTTGCGCGCAAAGACATGGAGCGCCAGCAGATCCGTCTGCCCAATAAAGATCTGGCCTATTTTCAAGAAGGTGCAGCGTATTTTGACGATTACGTGGAGGCGGTGCACTGGGCTCAGGATTACGCGCTGGTCAATCGGCGCGAGATGATGCGTTTGGTGCAGGACGCTTTGCGCCCCCTTCTGCCGCGCTTCCAGATTTCAAAAGAAGCGATCAATTGCCACCACAACTATGTGGCGCTCGAGCACCACCAGGGACAGAGGCTTTACATCACCCGTAAGGGCGCCATCCGCGCAGGCGAGGGAGAGCTCGGCATCATCCCCGGGAGCATGGGGGCGAAATCCTACATCGTGAGGGGAAAGGGCGACCCTATTTCCTTTTGTTCCTCCGCCCACGGGGCCGGCCGGCGCATGAGCCGGGCGCAGGCGAAGAAAAAATTTACCCGCGAAGACTTGGAACAACAAACAGCGGGGGTAGAATGCCGTAAGGATAAAGGCGTGCTCGACGAGATCCCGCAAGCCTACAAAGATCTCGACCAGGTTATGGAAAACCAGTCCGACCTGGTGGAGGTCGTGCACACCTTGAAACAAGTGCTGTGCGTCAAGGGTTAAGCGCGTGGCCTATGAGTCAGAAAACACGTATTTTCGATTCGATAACATGTTTTAGTTGGGCATTACGCGGAGGAAGTCATAATGAACAATAAGTTACCCATGGCACTTCTAGGAGTCTTATCGTGCCAGGCGGGCGGCGTGCTGGCTGACGATAGCTTCCGTTGCGGCAATCACCTAGTCAAAGCCGGCGACACCAAGCTTGCCGTGATGGAGAAGTGCGGCCCACCGGTGCTTAAGGAAACCGTGTCCGGCGCCGACGAGGCCCTGGTCGAAAAGTGGCATTACCGTCCGGGTAGCCGCAGCTTTGAGCGCATCCTCACCTTCACCGGCGCCCGCCTCATCGATATCGACACGATTGCCAAACCCTGAAGGGATGGGCCGCTCGCCCCGGCAGTGGTTGGCGTTCTTGGAACGCATCGCAGAGCAGGCGGATCTCATAGCCATGCAATTTTTTCGCTCCCCGGAGCTTAAGGTCGAAAGCAAGCCCGACCTCAGCCCGGTAACGGAAGCGGATCAAGCCATAGAGCGGATGGCGCGGGCCCTGGTGCGCGAGGAATGTCCGGAACTGGATATTCTCGGGGAGGAGCAAGGTGGCCCCCGGCGCTCAGGGCCTTTGCGCTTGATCGTCGATCCTATCGACGCGACCCGTAACTTCGCCCGTGGCATACCCTTGTTTGCCACCTTGCTTGCGATCGAGGAAACTGATGAGGTGGTTGCAGGAATCGTGTCCGCCCCAGCGCTCGGCACGCGCTGGAAGGCGGCGCGCGGAGCAGGCGCTTTCCGTGGCGACGATCCGATCCGGGTATCGACGATAAAGCACATCGAAAGCGCCCAGGTGTTCCATAGTGATTTGCTCGGCCGCGCCGAAGCGCCGCATCCGCCGCCGGGTGCGCTACGGTTCATGCGCCGAGCGCGCCGGGCACGGGGCTTTGGCGACTTCTACCAGCATGTGTTAGTGGCTGAGGGGGGGGGGGAGATCGCCTTTGATCCGCAGCTTCAACCGTGGGACATCGCGCCCTTGCAAGTGATCGTGGAAGAAGCGGGCGGCAAGGCGACAACTTTGGACGGTCGGCGTTCGATTTACGGTAGATCCTTGCTGACATCGAACGGGCTTTTGCACGCGCAAGCGCTGGAGGCCATTTTAGACCGCGCGCCTTGAGCTTTTGAGACCGGAAGGGTTTAGAATTCGCAAACGGGGCTTTTTCGAACCCCTAACAGAAAAAAGACAAAAACAGGAGGCTGGTTATGCCGACGATATTGGTCGTTATGATAGTCCTTTTTTTCGTCATGATCGGCGGCTTGGCGTTCATTATGTATAGGGATGCCAAGACACAGGCGGTAGAGCCCAAGTATTTTGGGTTCATCGAGGGCGATTCCGAGGCCAGCAGCGCAGACGCCCAAGCGGCCCACCACGAAGACAAGGACAGCGGCGAGATCAAAGCCGAGGTATCCCTTAACGGTTCGGGAAAAGCGCACGCTTTGGCACGCCTGGGACATGAGTTTGAGTGTAAGGAAAAAAAGCCGACGCAAGGCACCGTT
>JBOHHR010000276.1:0-3326 GCA_050725475.1 Gammaproteobacteria bacterium
CAACTGTGACCGGCATTCTGGCGCAGCGCCTGGTACGTAGACTATGCGCAGAGTGCCGGGAACCCTATGAGGCCTTGCCGGAACTGGTCGCGCGGTTAAAGGAAGGCGGTTTCGAACCCCCGTCCGGCCCGCTGCTGCTGTACCGGGAAAAAGGCTGTGCGGCTTGCGGCGGCACCGGGTTTAGGGGGCGAATTGCCTTGCTTGAGTTCTTGGTGATGAGCGACGCCATCCGCAGCCTCATTTTGCAGCACGCCGCGGCCGGAGCGATCCAAAAGGTGGCCAAGGCCGAGGGTATGAAAACGATGTTAAGCGATGGCTACCACAAAGCGCTCGCCGGGACCACTACGTTTAGTGAAGTGCTGCGGGTAGCCCAGGAGATCCGCTGATGCCGCTGTACGTATACAAAGCGGTGACCACCGAGGGCAAGGTCGTCGAGGGACAGTTGGAGGGAGCCGACCAGCGTGATGTGGTGCAGCGCTTGCGCGCTTTGGGCCATACGCCGATCCGGGCGCAGGAAGCGACCAAGGCGATGCCGAGGCGGGTGGTGGACTTCCTGCCCTGGATCACCAGCAAGGACCGTCCTTCGCGCCACGACATGCTGGCCATCACGCGCCAGCTTGCTACGCTGCTATCCGCCGGTTTGGAGCTCGATCGCTGCCTGGGCGTCATGATCGATGTCGCCGAGAATGAGGTGACGCGCAAGCTCCTGCAGGTGTTGCGAGAGCGTATACGGGGCGGGGGCTCGTTGTCGGACGCCATGCAAGCACAAGGTGATGCCTTCTCCGGTCTGTATATCAATTTGGTCAAAGCGGGCGAAGCCGCCGGTGCGCTAGACTTGATCCTGCAGCGCCTTGCCGATTACCTGGAACACGCCGAGGCGGTGCGGGAGTCGGTAAAATCCGCGTTGATCTATCCGGCGATCCTGGTCACTGTAGCCGCTCTTTCGATCGTGATACTGCTTACCTTTGTGTTACCGGAGTTCACCGAGCTTTTTGAGGACATGGGAGCGACCTTGCCGCTGGCGACTCAGTTAGTGATCGGTCTCGGCGATATCACCGCCAAATACGGCTGGCTGGGGCTCGCCGGCGTAGTAGCGGGGGTGGTAGCGATAAGGCGCGCGTTTGCCGATCCGGAAAAGCGCTACCGCTTCGATGCTTGGCTGCTAAAAGCGCCCTTAATTTCGGCCTTGATCAGAAAAATGCAAGTGGCTCGCTTCACCAAAACCCTGGGAACCTTGCTCGGGAACGGCATTCACTTGGTAACCGCGCTCGGAATCGTCAAAGACACCCTCACCAATCGGGTACTGGCTAAGGGCATGGATCGGGTCATCGAGAGCTTGAAACACGGAGGTGGTCTGGCCGCGCCTTTGGCCGCATCCGGCGTGTTTCCTGCCGATGCAGTGCATATGCTGCGGGTGGGCGAGGAGACCGGGGAGCTTGATAAAATGCTGCTCAAAATCGCGGAGGTGTACGATAAAGAGGTTGAGCGGGCGATCCAAAGGTTGTTGGCGTTTCTCGAACCGGTGCTGATCTTAGGGATGGCCTTGGTGGTGCTGGCCATCATCGTTCCGCTGTTGCTCGCCATCCTCAGCATCAACGATATACCTATTTAGCCCGCAGCACGTGACGGGGCACCTCGTTCGTTCACTAACAGGTTTAAGGGTGAGGTCATGAACAAAAAACGAGCACTGGGTTTTACGCTGATTGAATTGATCGCGGTGTTGATCATCTTAGGCTTAATCGCGAGCATCGTTGCCCCCAACGTAATGAAACGCGTGGGCGGCGCACGCGCCAAGACCGCGCGGGTGCAAGTGGAGGAGCTGGGTGCCGCGCTCGATCTCTATTTTCTGGAGGTGGGTCGCTATCCCAGCAGCGACGAGGGGCTACAAGCGCTCGTCGAACAACCCTCCGACGCCCCGCAGTGGAACGGTCCATACCTAAAGAAAACCAAGGTACCGGAAGACCCTTGGGGCAACTCCTATCGTTACGAATCTCCCGGCAAGCATGGGGACTACGATCTTGCCTCTTTAGGCGCCGACAACGCGGAAGGCGGGGAGGGGGATAATGCGGATGTCGCCAGTTGGGAATAACAGCAGGGCACGTCGAAAAATTCCATCCGTGGAATTTTTCGCATCGCAAAGCAAAAATGCGATTTTTACTTTGCTCCATGTTTCAAACAGGTACCTGTTTGAAACATGGGCGGATATCCCTATACCGCCGGGCGCTTCGAATTAGTCGAAGTGCCCAGCATAACGAACATGGAAAAACAAACGTTCGAGGGTCCGTGAACGCCTGCCGGGGATTTACCCTGCTCGAACTGATGGTGGTCCTGGTGATCGTGGGACTAGTACTGGCCGTGGTCCCTGTTGCGTTTTCGGGCGCCGTGCGCAGCGCGGAGCTGAAAGCGGCGACCCATGAGATGGCGGCGGCGCTGAAGCGGGCCAGGAACCATGCCGTGGCGGCCCAGCGGGAAACAGTACTGCTCCTCGACATGGCTAATCGACGCTACCGGTTGGACGGAAGCCAAAAGCGGCGGCGGCTTCCCTCGCACATTCAGCTGACTCTGGTGACCGCACGCTCGGAATTGCTTTCCGATCAAAGCGGCGCCATTCGCTTCTTTCCCGATGGGTCGACGACCGGGGGGCGGATCAGCTTAAAGGGTGACAAGCGGACGTATCACGTGGATATCGACTGGCTTACCGGCAAGGTTTCCATCCGTGGATAAGAATGCGCGCGAACAGGGATTCTCTTTGCTCGAGGTGCTGGTCTCCTTTGTCATCCTCGCTCTCACGTTAACGGTATTGCTGCGCGCCTATGGCACCAGCGTGCGTAACGCGGGACTTGCGGAACAACATCTCAGGGCGGCAACTATCGCGGAATCTTTACTCGCTAGGCTGGGGCGGGACGTTGCGCTACAGCCCGGAGAGGCTTCGGGCGAGATCGGAGCGTACCGATGGCATTGGCTGATCCAACCTTATGAATTACCGCCGGTTGCCCCGTTTCCTGTCAGTAACCAAGCACCAAAAGGGGAAGAGCAGGAGGGGGAGGGGGAGCAACAGGGTATCGCCTTACGCACGCTCCCCGAGGCGTTTCAGGTCCGGCTGACACTTGCTTGGGGTGCCGCGCCACGCGCGCGCTCTGTGACATTATCCACGCTGCGCATCGCCCGCGAAATTGAGTCCCAGAAGGCGTTATGAGGCAGGGCGGTTTTACTCTGTTGGAGCTCCTTATCAGCGTGACTCTGCTGGCCATGATGGCAACGCTGATCACATCGGGACTGAAGGTGGCGTCCAGTAACTGGGATCGCGCCCATGCGCGCATTGAAGC
>JBOHHR010000277.1:0-3781 GCA_050725475.1 Gammaproteobacteria bacterium
GAAATCCTGCGTGAAGCGCGTCAATACGAAGCACAAAAACTGCTGGTGGTGGCTTCGCAGGCCGTGGTCGATAAGTTTCTCGACGAGGAATCGAGCAGCGTGGCCGAGATCGAGGAGTTGATCGGCCGGCCGATAAAGTTCCAGGTGGAGCAACTCTACGGGGTAGAACAATACGACGTCGTCCTGTTATGAAGGGATGGCTCAAACGGTGGGGATAGGCGCTTAGAGTGGGATCAACGTAGGCTCGGTGTCCAGAGCATTGGTGATCACAAAACGCACACTGACGCGCCTGGCCATCATGGGCTTCGTGCTCATGACCGCCTTGGCGGGAGCTATGGGCTATGTGTGGTTGCACGCCCAAGACTATCGCACAGAGATTGAGGCTTGGGCCGCACGCGTGTATGGGCAACCCATCTCTATCGGCGCCTTGGAGCCCGATTGGCGCCGGTGGACTGTTCAGTTGCGCAATGTGCGCCTGCAGGGCGGCGCCGAAGCACCGCGGGTAGAGCAGGTGCTGCTGCGCATCAACCCTCTTGCGAGCCTATGGAAACGAAGCCTGTGGTTATCACAGGTGCGGCTTTCCGGCCTTACTCTAACCCTGGTGCGCGAGCTCGACGGCCGCATTCGGGTGCGTGGGGTCGCATCCCGGCACCATGGATTCTTGGATTGGGCGTTGAAACAGCCCGAAATCGTGATCGTGGGCTCGCACCTTATCTGGGAGGATCGAAAGGCTGCTAGAGATCCTCTAGCTCTGCGACAGGTCGGGTTGCGTATTCACAACAGCGGTACGCATCACCTTATCACCGTGTCCACGAGCTTACCGCATGACCTAGGCGGCGGGGTCCGCATCGGCTGGCAAGCCGAGGGAGACCTGCGGGAAAACGGCTGGAGCGGCGAAGTGTCTCTAGAGGTTAAAAACGTGCACTTCGCTGGACTGGGGGCCTACCTCGGGATCGGGGAATTTAAGCGGGGTAGGTTTAACCTGCGCTTCCGCAGCGGCTGGCGGGACGGCCGCCCGATGCGCCTGAACGGTGCATTCGAGGTGTTCGGATTTAGCTTCCATGATGATCGCACAGCGATCTCGGCCCGTGGCGGTTTCACCGGCTCCTATCGCCGCGATGGTTGGGTTGCAACCGTCGATCCTCTTCGCGTTCGCACGCCCCACGGCGCATGGCCCAAGACCAAGCTCACCGTGATGCTTGGCGATGCCAAGACCGGTGCTAAGCGGAGCGCTTTGTTACGCGCCGAGTACCTTCGCGTGCAGGATATTTATCCCGTTCTTTCGGCGGCTGTTCCGGGGCTGGGCGATCAGTTGCAGCGTGTGCGCAGCGGCGAGTTGCAAGACTTTGAGCTCGTCTACCGGCCCGAACGCCGCCAACAGCTTCTTTACCGAGGCGAGTTTAGCAAGCTCGCATTCGCTCCTTCTGTGGGTCCGGTTCTCGAGGAAGCAGCCGGAACGGTAGTGGGCGATCAATCGGTCGCCAAAATCCGTCTCTCTGGCGGCTTCGTGCGACCCGCACTTCCGCAGGGTGCCATCGCTCTGGCCAACGGAGAAGTGCTTTGGCGGCGGGATGTGGGCGTAGACATTGCCAAATTGCACCTGGTTTCCGGGCACCCCAGCCTTAACGTTAAGGCATCCGGAAAGCTGACGTGGCACCAGAAGGCGCGCCCATCGGTGCAGGCCAGCGCCGCCTTTTCCATGGATGGAGGAGCCTATTGGCTGGCTCACTTGCCCCCGGATTTCATTCCCCGAGGCGCTCACCATTGGCTTAGCGGGGCATTACGAAGCGGACGCGTTACCGGGGGCAAGCTCGAATTTAACCGGCCCGCCGGGGAAAAACCGTCCTTGAACGTGCACCTGACGCTGGAAGACTTGACGCTTGCCTACGCGCGCGGTTGGCCTCAGATCGAAGGGCTGGACGCCGAGGTGGATCTCAATAATGACAGGCTGGAAATGGAGATTAAGGATGGAACGATCTCCGAAGCGAGGATCCAAGCCGCAACCCTGAGGCTGCCGGATCTCGCTAGCCCTCGCAAAGAACTGATCATCGAGGGTCGGGCGGCGGCTCCGTATTCGGCTGGCAGACGGTTCGTGATGGCTAGCCCCCTGCGAGAGACCGTCGGCGAACAGATCAAAGACCTCGCAATCAGCGGTCCCATCGTTGTAGACCTCGCACTAAAACTGCCGCTACCGCGCCGTACCGGAACACCCGAGGTCAAAGGCAGTGTCCGCTTTACCGGAGCAAGGCTACGAGCGCAAAAGCTGGGCATGGAAATCGAGAACTTAAGCGGATTGTTGCGCTTCGACCGCACGCGGAGGTGGGGACGGGGTTTCAAGGCCAAGTACTTAGGCCGGCCGGTGGAAATGGACATCGATATTCCCAAAGGCGAAAAAGAACCATCCCGGATCAGCGTGCGCGGGGAAGCCGATCGGTCGTTGCTCACAGCGCTAAGCAGCAGGCTCGATGACAACGGCAAAAACCTGGCACTGCTGCGGCGGATCCATGGGCATGCCCCATCGCAGGCAATCGTGACGTTTCCTAAGAATTGGTATGAAGCCGGTGCGCGCTCCGAGCTGAGGATACAGTCAAACTTGCGTGGGTTAGGGCTGCTTTTCCCGCAACCCCTGGGAAAGCGAGCCGATGAGGAGCGGCTGTTGGAAATCCGCACCGAGCTGGGGAAACCCGCTCGGAGGGAGATCGCCATCAGTTATGCTGGAGGCTTCGCGGCAGAGCTCACTCTGCTCACGGGTAAGGCGGGATCAGGCCTTACTCGGGCCACGATCCGACTGGGCGATGCCCGCCTTCAATCAACCCGAGCGCCGGCGCCAATCTATGTAACGGGAGAGCTACAGCAGCTCGACCTTGGAGAATGGTTGGATTTTTTCAAGACATCGAAAATCGGCGGCTCGACCTTGCCCACTCAGCAAATCGCCCTTGATCTCCGCATTCACCAGCTCGAACTGTTCGGGCACACGGTTTCCGATCTCAGGGTAGGCGCACAGCGCGAGCAAGAAAGCTGGCAGTTGGATTTCGACGGGCCTTCGGTGCGAGGCCGAACAACTGTTGCGGACTCTGCGGCAAGTATACGCATGCACCTCGAACATCTGAAGCTCGTTTCCAGAGCCCCGCAGCGGTTAGGCCGCGACCTCGATCCCGCCCGCCTTCCCGCTTTTTGGGTGCACTGCGATCAGTTTCAATACAACGGTATGGATCTCGGGAAGATGGCGCTGGATAGCGCACCGCACGCAAGTGGCATGAGGGTGGAGACGCTGTCGCTCACCGCCCCAGACCTAAAGATCGATGCCAAAGGAAGCTGGGATCTCGTTCGAGGGAGGCACGCCACAACACTCGAAGCTACCCTGAAGGGGCAGGACTTGAGCGCCATAATGAAGCGCTTGGCTTATGATATGACGGCCATGGAGGCAGGCGAAACAGACGCGGAAATGCGGCTGCGCTGGCTTGGAACACCCGCCGAATTCGACATCGCTAAGCTCAGCGGTGGGATTTCCCTGGATATCGCGCAAGGGAGATTGCTGGATGTAGAACCGCGGATCGGCCGCATCTTTGGGCTGTTAAGTTTTCAATCGCTGCAGCGCCGCCTGTCTCTGGATTTCGACGATCTGTTTAAAAAAGGATTTGCCTTCGACCGGATAACCGGGAGCTTCCACCTCGATGGCGGCAATGCGTATACCAACGATTTGACCATGGTCGGACCATCGGCCCGGGTAGAAATCAGCGGACGCATCGGACTGGCGAGGCGCGACTACGAACAAGTGGCC
>JBOHHR010000278.1:0-4383 GCA_050725475.1 Gammaproteobacteria bacterium
GGCGCGGCCGATCGCGGCATGGAGACCGCTCCCATCGAAAGTGAACCAGCACTTCGGATTGGAACCGCTGGCCCGTTGCCACTGACGTAGCGGACCTCGAACGGTCGGGATATTCGAGGGGCGGTATTTTGTCGAGCGTGTACCACCCCGAAGGTCGTTAAAAGCTGGCCTGCTGATCCAGGGCGTCCTGGAGACGGCCACGGGAGCTTGGCCTCGAACTTGAGGCGTCGAATGTCACGCATTCCGTTCGGCCCACTATCACGGGCTGGATCGGAGTTGAGGTATCTCTAATCGGGATGACCATAATCATGTTCGGGCCACGAGATAGCTAGGCCACGACCTCGGCACGGCGGTGCAAGTCCTATCGTTTGCTGCACCTCACTGTAGGTCGGCTTGACACAATGGAAATTTCCATTCTGGCTCGGCAAACCACGCCACCCTAAGCCGAATATACCGACGCAGTCGTACCTTATGCTGTGCGATTTGAATGGCCGAGGTTATTGCTTCGTGAAAGCTTCGTGAATATGTCACAAAATCTGCGTTGCAAAAATCACAGCAATGGAAAGGGTTGACGCGTAACATCGATCGCACCTTGAGATGGAGCCAACTTGTTCCGAAATTTGGCTGCCTGACATGTGTAGGCCTTCTTCTAGGGGTAAAGGGGGGGCGCCTGCGCATGAGGCTTGTGCGATCACGACCGACGATCTCGCATGGCTGCACGCTCTGTCCCATGATCAGGTGATTGAGCTCGTCTTCGAGCTCAGTCGCGATCTGGAATTTCTGCGCCAGGCGTCGAGGGCAGCGGTTCCAGGTTCCAGCTATACAGACGCACGCCGCGCCAGAGCCGCCTGCAATGGCCGGTATGGAAACACCAGTGAACTCTCTATACCTTCTCAGGCGCTAAGCCGGGGAGATGTCAAATGGCCAAAATTCAAAATGTCACCGGAACAGCCTTTGTGGTTGCCGAGTTCCGAGCCGATGAAAACGCGGAAGCCCACCCGTTATATAGCGATCCGATCGTCCCGCTGTTTCTGAATGGCGAAACGAGGAAGGCGGCGAAGCGCATTATCCACGGCCTTTCCTCCAGTCAAAAAGATGGTCAAGATAAGAACCCGCTATCTCGATGACAGACTCGAACAACAACTTGGTCTCGGTTATCAGCAAGTGGTCATACTCGGTGCCGGTCTGGACACTCGGGCCATAAGAAAACAAGCATCGGGGGTGTTTTACTTTGAAATTGATGACCTGAGAACGGTCAGCCTAAAGAAGGCGAAACTTGAAGAAAACGGTATTCATGCCAACGTAAAGTTCATCCCCGGTGACTACGTGGCCGATGACTTCATCCAGTTGCTTGAGCAGAATGATTTTGACTTCAACCGCCCCACGCATTTCATCTGGGAAGGTAACACAATGTATTTAACGCCGGACTCTGTACAACGGGTCATGGCAGACATCGTGAAGTATTTAAGGCGGTTCACGTTATCTTTTGACTACATGGCCGAGGAGGTGATCGCCAAGACGACTGGCGATCCGGGGGTGGCCATCCTTGTCGAGAGCTTTGCGAATATGGGTGCCCCATGGAGCTATGGCATCGCTGACATAAAAAGCCTCGCAGAAGAAGCCAAGATGACGGTAGCCGATAACTTCAAAACGGCGGAGCTTCATCGAGCCTATTGGCCAAACCGGACGGTAGATTCCGCTATTTTCGACTTTTATTCGTTATGCACTTTGGGAAGCTCGTAGAGCCAGCACCCGTAGCAGGCGAATAACATAGTGCGAAGGAGCCGAGTGTTCATGGGCGTGGACAAAACCAGGGGCTAAACGGCGGTGTCTAACTGCTCGCTTCTGCGTATTCCCGCAGTTCTTCATCCGCGATGGAGTGTATCAGATCGGAACGTAACCAGCAGCGCCAAGCCTCTTTATACCATTCATCCTCAACCTCTGAGACAAGCTCTTCGTCCAAGCATGGGTAGTTCTCCAAGGAGTCTATGATCTCGTTTGCTTCCTCTCCATCAAGCAAGTAGACCGTTTCAGATCCGTAATCACGGTTAGGTGCAAGCAGGGATCTAGTCTGCCTTGGAGCGAGGGTACACACGGGCAAGACCACATGGCTAGCGTCCGAGGCTACCCACATGGCGGCTCAGTTGCCTGATGACAAGTGTGTACTCTGGTTCAAAACGAGGAAGATGGTTCCAGGGTTAAGCTACGGTGCATCCAGGCGGCTCAACAATCTGGCCATACTAGTGCCGAGTACCCCAGGTAGTAGATGCTTAGATCCTTCTCCAAACGTCGGTAGTCAAGGACCATTTGAAAAAAGCCGTGGGAGGGCAGCTTAGCCAGCACCGCATCATTGACCTGGTATATTCCAGGCTTCTTGGTGATCCACGCTGAACCCGTATGGAACTGCCCATCAGCCGCCAATGGGCCAGAGGGTGGCTGTCAAGGCCCGGCGGCAGAGATAAGGTGGCTTTGCTGGCGGTACGGCCTTTCATTGCATAGTCCTATCGCGAGGATCTCGCGGGATCCAGGAAGATCTCATCTTGAGGGGTGCTTCGCGTATAGATGAAGGATCAAATAATTTGTCCAGTGGTGGGCAGAGAAAAAGCGCACCATCTCTGCCACTGAAGTTCACGTCTCACCGCGCCTCGACCACCACTCGAATGTTGGCTTTCATCCCCGTCCTCTTGCGATCGTTACGTATGAACGCCGTCGGCATTGATCGCCTGCACACCCGGATCGGCGAAGGTGAGCCCGGCGGCGGCATGTTGTGCTGTGTTATGATATGTTTTTTAGCACTAGTTCGTAGCAGGTCGGCGGCTCGAGTCCACTCGCCGGCACCAAAAAATTCCACAGTTTCACGGCTCGTAGGTCGATGCGCGTGTTGCAACGCCGATCACAATTTTTTTCCAATCGTGCCGCACAAGTAGATGGCGCTTAAAAGATACAACTGGCCCACGGGTACGGTGATCGCATTGGAGCACGCCTCCAAGGTGCTCGTTGATAATCCGTTGGGTGATCCGCACGTGCGGCGGCTGCACGCGTGGTTACCGCCCCGCTACGACGAGGGCGCGGGACACCATCGGGGCAGACGCTTTCCGGTGTTGTTTGACTTAGTCGGATACACGGGTTCTGGAATGTCACACACCAACTGGCGCAACTTCGAAGAAAATGTCCCCGAACGCGCCGCGCGATTGATCCATCAGCGGAAGATAGGGCCTTGCATCTTGGTATTTCCCGATTGCTTTACCGCGCTAGGCGGCAACCAATACGTGAATTCCTCAGCCATTGGGAATTATGCCGATTACCTGACGCTGGAATTGATTCCTTTCATTGACCGCGAGTTTCGCAGCTTAGCCTCGCGCGAACACCGGGGATGTATCGGCAAGTCTTCGGGTGGATACGGCGCGATGATACACGGAATGAAGTACGCCCGGTTTTGGGGCGCGGTCGCAAACCACTCCGGGGACGCTTATTTTGATTTCATCTACCGTTGCGACTGGCCTGATACGTTGAACGAGCTCGCTAAGCATCGCGACAGCAAGCGCAAGCCCGGCGCGATCGATGTCTTGGCCCAGGAACGCAACGCTAAGGACGGTCTCGATGACGGACGCGTGCGCCGGTTTCTTGAACAGGTCTGGAAAAAGGAGAAGCTGGTGAACGGGGAGATCCATTGCTTGATGAACCTATGCATGGCCGCGAGCTATGACCCCGATCCCAATGCGCCCAATGGATTTCGTCTGCCGTTTAACCTGGAAACCGGTGAACTGTTGGAGCAGCGCTGGAAGTGCTGGCTGCAGCACGATCCTATTCATCTCATCGGTCAATACAGAAAAAATTTGCAATCGCTAAAGGGCCTATACATCGATTGCGGCTGGAAAGACCAATACCACATCCATTACGGCTCGCGTATATTGTCGAAACGGCTACGCCAATGCGGTATTGTGCATCGTTACGAAGAGTTCGACGACAACCATTCCGGCATCGATTACCGTATGGAATTCAGCCTGCCTTTTCTCTACCGAGCGTTGAAGCCCTAAGGCGCACTCCAGTTCGGTCCGTGATATTGATGGCTGGCTTTTACGAACGAAATCCCTAGCGTGGCGTTGGGCTTTCCGAGTTCGATCTCGACGCCCTGAAGACCCCCGTCCTCATCGTGCATCATGTCAAGGATATGGTGTCCAAGCACCCTCTTCGGTCCCGCCCAGAAGCTCTCGGAGCGTCTGCCGGCGATTATCGTTGACGGACCCGACGAGGCAAAATCGGATCAGCCCTGCGATCCTGGCACGAATCATTGGTTCGATGGAAAAGAGAAGGAAACGCTCGATCAGGTACTCAATTGGATGCGCGGCAAGGCATGGGTCCGACTGATTCGGTGACCCCGGT
>JBOHHR010000279.1:0-8811 GCA_050725475.1 Gammaproteobacteria bacterium
GAGGAAGCGGGTATTGTAGGCCAACAAGTGGATGTTCCTGCGGCGGGCTGGCGCGGACCAGCCGATGAAGCGATCGCGGGGACCGAGGTGCCGCGGCGCCGAGGACCAGGCCAGGCAGGCGATCGGCTGGCCCCGCGCATAGACCAGGTACTTCAGATGCTCGCCCACCGGCTGGCTGTAGCCGAGGTAGTGGTAGCGCTCGAGCAGACTAGCCCCTTTGCCCGTGGTTGCGCTTACACCGGCGCCCCTACCCAACGGGATTCATCGCCGGTATTCCCGCGCCGCTCACCATCGGTAGCATCGAGCTCGAGGGCGGAGAACAAGTCAAGGGGTTTCTCTGTGAAGCGCACGCCGCTGATTCCGGACGCGACGTCACTACTTCGGGCAGTTGGCGGCGTTATTTGGCCGAGCGCTCGGCCTCCCCAAACCGACCGACATAATAGAACGGTTTGTGCGCTCCCTGTTAAGGACTAGGTGATTCTTCTATGGGTATAATAAGCGCCCGCTGGAGAGGTGTCCGAGTGGTTTAAGGAGCACGACTGGAACTCGTGTATACGGTAAAACCGTATCGAGGGTTCGAATCCCTCCCTCTCCGCCAAATACATCCTGTTAACTAGCCGATAGGCAATGGCACTGGGCTGACGGCGATACAGGGATCGCCGTTTTTTCAGCGCATTCTATTTCAATTGCTCGTATAGCTTCTTTGCGTGCTCGCGCGCGGAAAACGCGTCTCCGGAATCAAGCAGACCGGCCAGCTCATTGCGTGCGCGCGTTTCGCTGCCGGCTCGGGCTAGGGCCACCGCCAGGTGGTAGCGGATATCACCAAGCTTCGGCGCCTGATACGCTGCTTTTTCGAGCAGCTCGAGACCACTCTCTATGTTGCCCTGTTGCACCAGGATCCAGCCTAGCGTGTCCATCACCAAGGGACTCTTGGGAGCTTGCTCATACGCCTGCTGGGCGAAATCTAAGGCCCTATTGTCACCGGCTTCATGGTACAGCCAAGCCAGATTATTGAGGGCGAGCACATTTTGGGGCTGAGTCAGCAGTACGCGTTCGTACTCGGCGATCGCGGGTGCGGCGTCCCCATGGTGCTGGCGGGTGCCCGCGAGCTGCAGTCGTACGGCGGTGTCATTGGGGTGCTCTTTCAGCCACTGCTCAAGCACCGCATAAGCGCCTGCCCGATCCCCGCTTTGCAATTTAATCGCATGCAGGTTGATGGCCATTAGGGGGCTCCTCTCGCGCGCAAAAGCTGTCTCGTAACTCGCAATAGCCTGTTTAAACTTGCCTTGTACCGAGAGCGCCTGTCCGCGCAAGGCATGCGCCTGTGGCAAATCGGGGTGTTTTTTCAGCAGCTTGTCCGCCATCGCCAAGGCCTTATCAGCATGGTCCCCGCGTAGATCGAGCCATGCCAGCGCGATCTCTGCGGTTGTATAATCCGCCTTGATCTCAAGCGCGCGTTCAAGCGCTGCCCTTGCCGCGTCATCCTCCGCCAGCTGCCCGTGGGCTAGGGCAAGCTGGTAGTACGCTTCCGGTAGCTTGGGCTGAAGTTCAACCAGTCGCTTCAATGCCTCCTTGGCGGCGCGTGCATTACCCGTGGCAAGCCTCGAGCGACCTAGCAACAACAGCGCCCCAGGATCATCGGGCGCTAGATCGTGCGCTTCCTCTGCGACTCTAAGGGCCAATGGCTCCTTCCTCTGCTCAAGATAATAGCGGGCCAGGATGAGGCGAGGCTGTAAATTCGTTGGGTTATGCTCCCGAGCTTGCTCTAAGCGTTTTTCCATCTCGGTGGCATCGCCGCGATCGGTGGCTAGTTTCGCCAGGGCCACCAACGCCTGGACATTGTGCTCCTCGTGCTCTAGCACCTGATGGTATCGCCTTTTAGCCATATCGGGATGCTGCTCTCGCATTTCGAGCGCCGCGAGATTGAGCATGGCGGGGACGAACTTCGCATCCTTCTCAAGTGCCAGTTGCCATTGTTTGCGCGCCGATGCGGCGTCGCTTTTCCCTAGCAGCGCAGTGCCCAGGACGTTATGGGCAAGCGGATTATCCGGTTCTTTTTGTGCGAGTCCCTGGGCGGCTGCTATGGCCTGGTCATAGTCTTTTCGCTGCAGATGGGCGAGCACCAGCAGCAGGTCGGCGCGCATGATCCTTTTATCGAGCTTGACCACCGACTCGAATTCGCTTATCGCCCGGTCGCTGGCGCCGGTGGCAAGATGACTGAGCGCGAGTTCCGTTCGTATGTCTGCGGCCTCAGGGGCGAGTTGCACCGCCTGCTCGAGCAAAGGGGTTCCCTTAGCCATATCGCCTCGTTTGATGTAAGCGCTGCCGAGCAAGGCCAGAAGCTGTGGATCCGCCCGTTCTTGCTGTGCGGGTTCGTGCAAGGTCTCGATGGCTGCCTGGAGGCGACCTTGCTGCATCAGGATGGCTGCCAAAAACTTCACTGCTGGGAGGTAGTCCGGGAGCTTCTTGGTGAACCGAATAAGCAACTGCTCCGCTTGCTCCAGGTTGTCGTCCTTGAAGTGCAGACTCGCGAGCAATAACAGGCTCTCGGGGTGATCCGGCGCCAGCCTTAGGGCTTCCCTCAGTTCTTGTTTGGCTTTCTCATCATCGTTTTTCTTCTGCGCAATGTGCGCCGTTAAATAATGCACCAGAGGGGAGTTTTTGACCCGTTTGTCCAAGGATTCCAGGACCGCGCCTGCTTCATCCACTCTATCTTGGGCGATCAAGGCGCGGGCCAACCCGATTTTCCCCAAGACGCCGTAACGGCGGTCCGCCGCGGCTTTGCGGAACGCTTCTTCCGCGGCTTGTACTGCATTTTTTTGAAGCAGTAGCTCGCCTTCGAGTACCAAAACTTGCCCATTATCCGGCGAGGCTTTCAGCGCGGCCGCGATTATATGCTCCGCTTGATCCAAACTGCCTTCGGCAAGCGCGATGCGGGCCAGCCCGAATTTGGCCTCCAATGAGTCCGGTTGGCTGGTGAGTACACTATTGAAAGCCTTTTTGGCCTCTTGCGGCCGGTTAAGTCCCAACAAGGCCTCGCCGCGTAGCTGTAACCCCTCGGTCGACAGCGTTTGGCCCTTGTTTGCGGCGGTTTCGCCCAGCACTTCTTGATATTTTTGCTGTAACAACAGCGCTCGCAGCATAAGGGACCTGTGTTGCGCTTGCGCGAAACCAAGTCTGTGGGCTCGCCCCAGTTCATCCGCCGCCGCTACGCCATCTCCAAGGTCGAGGTAGGCTTTGCCCAGCAGCCAGCGCGCCTCGGCTAAATCCGGTTCCTCCTGCAAGGCGTTTTTAAGTTCAATGACAGTGGCGTTGATCTCGCCCTTGGTATAGAAGTCTCTTGCTCGCTTGACATATTCCTGCGGAGACAACTGAGAACCCGTATCGCAGCCCGCCATCAGGGAAGCCATAAGCACAACGGTAGCAGTAAAACCGGAGCTTCGTTGCATGAGCTTGTTACCTCGCGTGGTGGGGGTTTTTAAACAAGAATAGCAGGTGCTTTAACCCGCAGGGGGCGCAGACAGAAACCAGGGCCTATCTCGTGAGCCGGCCTTAACCCCGCTTGGTCAAAGGCATCGCGGAGATGAACTTGTCCCCGTCGTCATACGCTGAACCGCGATCGTATAGCTGCTAACGTGCTAATGAAACGAACTGAGACCTCATGGGCCGGCGGGTGTGATCGCGCCAGAGTTCGCTATCGTCACCGAAGATGGGGTGAAGGTCGCCGACCTTGCCTGGATGAGTCACGAGGTGTGGACCCAGATCAAAACCGAAACGACTGTGCCGGGAGGTGGGCAAGGAAATGAGCGGAACAAGCGCCTAGACGTGGCCGGATTGGGCCATAATGGCGATAGCCCCGCCCGGGCTATCGCGAGAGCACGGCGGGAGACTTGAGCCGGGCGGGCGCCGAGGCATGGTCAGGATTTTAACCTCGCCATCCACGTGACCATCCTGCCGGAGAAATCGTGCTCTGTCTCCAACACACGCTCTCTAAAACACTCTTGTCCCTCTGACCGACCCAGAAATCGTGGTCTCTGTCCCATCTCTGTCCCCTAATTACTGGTAAACGCGCTGGCCGTCCCCCTCATTGCCGTGGCTGCCGCTAGGAATCCCCACTGGAAGCTCGATCTGTTCGTCTCCCGCCTACGAGCTGTACGAACTGGAAGGGAGCACCATCGGCAGCAATGCTAAGAGGGAGCATCGGGTGATTGCCGCCCAGCTCCGTAATGACCCAGGTCTGCCGGACCATTGAGAAGCTTGCCCCGACCGATACCACGGCATTGCTGTGGGGCGAGAGCGGCACCGACGCTGCGCTGATCTCGCCCTTTAGCATAGAAGTGGAAATGCTCCTGTTGGAGCGAACCGGGAACCCGTATGCCAGCCCGTCGTCGGGAAACCGCAAGCACGACGGCGGCCGCAACCGGAGCGTACTTCGGCAGGCGCTCTAAACGCTTACGGGCGCAGGTGTGCTATTTCAGCGACGGACGATCGGGCTCTAGGTTAGTCTGGCATCGAATTCTAATTATATAAGACTTTGTTTTACCAGATGTAAATGCGGCTTACGCCAATTGGCCCAGCGTTTGCTCGTTCGCCTTTATTCTGTGAACGCAAAACGGCTACGTGGAAGGCGAGGGGACAACGACACTGGAGAGATTTTTATGACATCTGTAATACTTACGTGTAGCGTGGCTATCGCCAATGAGCACTCATGCTGGCAAAAGGCCTTAGCCTGGTTTTACTCGGCAAGACATCGCGCCGGTGTGTGCTCGGCTCTGGCAGGGCTCACCTTGGTCAGTATGCCAACGCAGGCCCTTCCAAGCCTTTATGACATTACCGGGATCGCGGGGACTGAGATTTATCAAGATTCCGGTTACAGCGCTGCGCAATTGTCCGACACAGACGGTAGCTATGATGATGCGACGGCGTTCCTGTTCTTTGAACTGGCGGGGTTCAGGGACTCGAATAGTTTTGGCATCTACGACTACGGCGTCAACTCTAGTGGCGATATCCTGCTCGGAGAGACCTTGGAAGTGTTCAATGGCAAGGCTTCCCCCATAACCTCGGCGACACTGGCCTTCGATCTCTCAGCCGGTACGGTAAAGCACAAGGGCACCAATACCACACGGAACATCGGCGATACCTTCGGCTTTTACCTGACCACACCTCAGAGCACGTATTATTCCCATAGCCTGTTGAACCCGGATGGATTCGACCACCTCCTGATGTTCGACACGAGCGACAACTCAGTGGGCGCTCTGCTGGGTTCGGATTTGGTTCTCGCTTGGGAGGACTTGTTCGAAGGAGGAGATAGAGACTACAACGACATGGTGGTCGGAATCACCGATGTTCGCCCCGTACCCGAGCCCAGCGCTCTGGCACTTGTGGGGCTGGGATTAATCGTCTTGATGGCACGAACTCGGCGCGCGCCGATCTCGGCTTAGTCGTTCCACAGTTGCTTGGACATGAAAACGCCACCTTCACCGTGGCGTTTTTTTACCCCGGCGCCAAACCGACATGTCGAACACTTCGCCGAGCAGATGGCCCAAGTCTGTGGAAGTTTTATAAGGCTGGACTCAGAGATCCTGAGACTGATCAGCGAGCGTAACACCCCCCTCAAGAATGCCCCCTTTGGCGTTTGTGTCTGTGGTACCCCCCGGGGTCGTACAGCCGGTAGGCCCGATTCGATTTCACTTAATTTGGCGTCCGATGCGCCTGCACAGGTCCTTGATAGATCGACCAATCATCCAACGTCGTTGATACGATGAACAGTATCCCTTTTCCCATGCTCAACCGGCGCGATTCGCTCTCGCCAATGGTGTGTTCTACAGCGGTGCTGGCCGCTGTCCTGGTGCTATACTGGACCACGGTCTTTTCCACCGTCAGGGTCTGGTGGAGCTCGGCCACGTATGGCTCTGCATTCCTGATCCTACCTGTCAGCGTTTATCTCATTTGGATACGGCGGCACTTTATTGCGGCCTTGACGCCAGTTCCCCAGCCACTCGGATTACTGCTCCTGGTACCTTTAGTCGCGCTGTGGTGGGCCGCCCATGTTAGTAACGTTAATGGGGTGCAGGCGCTGGCTCTGGTTTTGATCCTCCCCGCGCTTATGTGGACGCTGCTTGGCAATCGGTTGATCGGAGAGATGGGATTTCCGCTGGCCTATCTATTGCTGACGGTCCCCGTGTGGGACGTGTTGATTCCCCCGCTGCGAGACCTTACTACCATTGCCGCTAGGGGGCTGTTGGAGCTATTGGGCGTTCCTGTGTTGCGAGAGGGGTACTATCTGCGAGTGCCGGAGGGCCAGTTCCTGGTGGCCCCCGACTGCGCCGGCTTGCGTTATTTGCATGCCGCCATGACCCTCAGTGCACTTTTTGCCTATCTGTCTTTTCGGGAATTGCGGCGCGTTTTGATCTTCGTGGCGGTGGCCATGCTCGTTTCTATTGTGACCAACTGGCTGCGGGTCGTCACGGTGATCCTAATCGGGCATATCGCCGGGATGGGTCATCCGCTGGTGAATCATCACGCTAACCTGGGCTGGGCGCTGTTCTGGATCACATTCATCCCGCTGCTCTGGTTTGGAGCGCACTTGAAGCGCATAGAGCTGACGCCTGGGCACCCTATTGCCGCCAAACTGCCAGCCGATCGCTCGGCAAAGCCCGCTATGGTGCCAATGGTTGCCGCCGCCCTCTTGGTGCTCGCACTGGGACCCGCCGGCGCGGCTTGGGTTGAGAACCGACCGCTCGCTGAGGTGGCGGCGGTACCTGCGGCTATTCTTCCTACCGGATCATGGACAGGACCGGAGCCCTTAGACGGCAACTGGCAGCCCGTATTTGCCGGCGCTGCGGCAGAGCGGCTTTACACCTACAGCCGGCAAGGGCGCCGAGTTGCCCTCTATATGGGCTATTATGTGCAGGAGCGCCCCGGTGCCGAACTCATCAGCGAGCGCAACACGGTCTACCAGCCCGATCAGTGGAAGGTGGCCACGGAGGAAGTTGTTACCATAGAGCTTGCAGCCGCGCGGCCAATCAGGGTGCGCGAGACCCAAATTTATAATCAAACGGGCGGGTCGCGCCTGG
Source organism: Gammaproteobacteria bacterium (assembly GCA_050725475.1). Lineage (GTDB taxonomy): Bacteria > Pseudomonadota > Gammaproteobacteria > JBOHHR01 > JBOHHR01 > JBOHHR01. The sequence goes on from JBOHHR010000279.1 coordinate 7,077, forward strand.
TGTGGCACTGGTATTACGCCGGTGGGCGGTTTACTGGGGATCATCGCCTTGCTAAGTTGCTACAAGTCTGTGGCTTGTTGACGGAGCGAGAGACTTCCGCCGCGATTGCGTTAAGCACGGACTCGGGTCCAGACCCGCAGGAGGCACGGACGGTGATGCAGGGCTTTCTCGCAGATTTTGGCCGGGCGCTTGGTGCTGCTGTTGCCGGTGCCGTCAGCAGGTAATGCGCTCAGTGCTGGACAAACCGCAGGCGTATGTCGCCGATGTCGACTCGGTCGCCATCGTGCAACACTGCGGTCAATACCTTGGCATTGTTAACGTAGAGGCCGTTCAAGGAGTTGAGATCGGTGATGGTAAAGCTGCCATCGGATTTGCACCGCAGCTCCGCATGGCGCCGGGAGACCGAGTTATCGTTTAGTGTCAAGTCGTTTTCTTTGCTTCGACCGATGATCCACGGCAAACTGGTAATCGGGTGAGGCGCGCTCCCGTCACCTGTGGCGACGAGAAACGCTCTGGGGAGGCTCTTTTTTGATGCTATCCGTTTACCTCCTCCTTTAACAGCCCGGTAAACCAACAAGCCGACCAGAAATAGAAAACCGACGGCAAAGGGAGAGCCATACCGCAACCACACCTCGGTGGGTGTCTTACTCGCGAGATCAAACCCCGTGCGGTTGGGGGCTGCCGTCGCGGCGCTCGAGGGCAGCGGATGTTGCACCGCGGGTAGATCGGGCCTTAGCTCCAGTGCAGCAAACTCGGCCTCTGGCACAACGCCCAACGCCGCGAGCGGTATTGGAAGCCGGATCTGCCGAGTATCGGTTTTAATACTCAGCGTCACAGTGGCAAGCTTCGGCATCCCTGCGGCCAGAACCGCTGACAGATCGAGCATCAGCTCGGCTCCGTTGTCTATCCCCTGATAGGGTTGGCTTAGAAACGTGGCAGGTAACTCGTAATCTTTAGAGGCGCTGACAAAAAACCCTCCGGATGCTTCGCTGAGGTGCCTTAAGGCTTGTAGGTTCGGCGCCGGCGTTTGCGGATATCCCACGCCGTATATCGCAACCCCGGCGGCTCTTGCGCTGTCGATTAGGTCCTTGAGATGATGCGCCTGATCGGCCACTCCTCCGTCCGAGAAAATGAACAGCGCCCTGCGGTTCGCCGACTCTCCGCCTAACAGCTTTATCGCGCTCATAGTATTGCGAAAAAGCTCTGCTGGGTGTTGGGAGGCTCCGATGCGACCGAGGGAGGATAACAACTCCTGCCTTGAAGAGCCAGGCGCTCGCAGAACGTGCAGATCGGTGTCAAAGCGCGCGAGACCAAGGCGGTGGTGAGGCCTCGCCGCTGTGATCAGTCTCTGGAGATGCGCGCGCCTATGCCTTCTGAGAGCGCCTGATTCCCCTGCGCTGGAGTCCACTAAGACCATTACCGCCGTGTGCTGGCCAGGCTGCGGATAGATTCGGTTCTCAAGAACGGGTGGGGCGTGACCATTCAACTCGGCCGAAACCTTGCGCACCGGTTCGGGCGTGATCAAGCGGTAGTTGCAACCAAGAATTTGAGGACTCACATACTGGCAGGCGAACGCTAAATCCTCGGTAAGCACGACGCCTTGTTGCGCCGCGCATACCGCGAGCAGCGGCAAGATCCCGGTTCCCCAGGCGAAAGCGGATTTCATATCTAGGCTAAGCTTACCCCTCCTCTCGAGTTAACCCTCCCACTGTCATTCTAGAACGAGGCGTGCTCC
>JBOHHR010000280.1:0-5075 GCA_050725475.1 Gammaproteobacteria bacterium
GCACGGACAGCTCACGCTCAGTATGGCTGTAAACCCAGCCATTCGCGATGAGTTGTTGCATTATCTGGAGGCTCTGAAAGCCGCCTGAGATGGCCGATCAACCGAAATTTATGCAACGATAGGGTTAACGCATCATCGTGACAACACGATAACGTAGATGTCGTGGCACGCTAGACAGTGTCAGATCGTTAATACCGTCGGTCCTGGCTCATTGTCGGTAACGGCTAAGGTCGGCGAAGGCGGAAGGGCTGGTTCTGGAAACGTAGAACGAGTCCGTCGCGGGTTACCTCCTCGAGTACGAGCTCGTTGCCGATCTGCTCGCCTGGCCGGTACTTGACCATGCCCACGATGATGAACTGCTCCTGTGGTAGTTGGGAATACGCGTGCACGTTGACCTTGATAGAAGGGATGCGCCGGCGCAGTTCGCTGGGTAACTCACTGAATAAAGGGATTTCCTTCGATACGCGAGGTCCTGCGAGGGCCCCGGGAAGTGCAGCGACCGGCTCCCGGGGCATGTTTTTATTCGGCGCGTCGAGCGCGCTCAGCAAAGGCGGTGTCACCGCTTTAGCGCTTGGTGTTTGCGAGCTCGGCAAAGACGCCCGCTTGGCGGTTTCTTGGGCGAAACGGGCGTTGTTGGCGCTTGGAAAAGGAAGTGACGTCGTGAGTGCTGTTTTAGCTTTAGTCTCGGGATGCGCGTCGGGAGTCGCCAAAGGTTTTTTCGCTTGTAACGCGCCCCCCCGGACCGACACCACCGGTGCCGAGTTCTTGGAACCCGTTTGCTGCAAGAGGGCTGGGGTTGTCGCGGGATCCAGTTCGCTTGGACCCACCCCTTCCTGCACGGCGCTTGTACCGGCCTTACTACCTGACTTCCGGGCGCCGTGCTGGGAGAAATACGCCAGTGTGCCGATGTTTATCGCGGCCAGGGTAAGTAGCGCCACAAAAAGCCACCTACCCCAGGGACGTTGCTTCTGCTGCTGCGCGGCTAGCCGAATGGGCTTCCAATGTGACTTCTTCTTCCGCTGTGCTTCCGACTTCCGAATCGCCTCTAGTATGTATGACATGCGGCAATCCCTCTTTTTGGCTATTCTTTCGAAACCAGCCTGGGTGTGTCTGTTGCTGGATGCTCTGTTAGAAGATGAATCATGGTGCGCGGACCAACGATGCCATCCGATTTCAACCCCCGCTCGCGCTGAAATTGGAGCACGCGCGCTTTCAATTTCTGGTCGAAATAGCTTGCATCCTCCGACTTAACGATTCCCATCTGCTCTCGCAGCCACTGAACCCCCTTTCCGCGGAAACCGGGCCTGAGTGTCGTTTGGGCGGCATCGGGCGGTCTCCAAAGCAGCACGTAGTTCCCTTGCCAGAACTGCAGCACCTGCGCGAGCAAAAATCGCTGCTTTTCCCCCGCGATCGAAAGCGTTGCCGTTTCGCCGTCTGCGGCGACCAGACCCGCGTAACGGCGCTCACCGTTCTCGCGCACAAATTCGAGAACGACGGGGAGATTGAACCTTCGCATTTTATCCCAGGTTCCACTTTCCAGCAGACAATCCAAGCCGATGTCGCGTGCGCCTTCGCAGTTGGGCGAGGCATTGGCGCCGCTTTGCCCCCAGAGTACAAACAGGGTCCGGAAAGCCTCTTCCAGCGAAAGCCGACTGTCGCTTAAAACCTTTACAAAGGGAAGGTGTACGGTGTCGAGCAAATGACGTGCAGCGCTTGGATTTTCCAATCGCGCTTTCAGCTCAGAATGCGGCTTCTCAATTTTGGCGTGTCGCACGGGAGCCGCAGCGAGCGCCGGCTCGGAACCGCCTTGACGATTTCGGGCCGATTTCCATTCGGAATTCTCGGAAACAAGGTAGGCGGAGGTAGCGAGCCCTCCCCCGAGCAAGGCCGTGGCAAGCGCAGCCAGCGCGTACCGCCTATAAGGAGGTGCGGTTTGAGCTGGAAGCGCTTCTCGGGCGGCCTTACGCACGATACTCTGATCCACCTGGGGGCGACTACTGGTGAAGGCGCCCAACAGCGCTCGATCGCACAGGGTGTTGATTACCCGCGGGATCCCACCGGAAAGCCGGTGTATCGTGCGCAGCGCCCCGTCGCTGAACAAGCGCGACTGGCCGCCGCTCAAGGTGAGGCGATGCAGAATATAAGCTCTAGTATCTTCGGCCGAAAGGTGCTCCAAGTGGTAGCGCGCGGTAATGCGCTGCGTGAGTTGCCGCAGCTCCGCAGCCTCTAGCATACGCTTTAGCTCGGGCTGGCCAATCAGAATGACTTGCAGCAGTTTGGCGCGCGCGGTCTCCAGATTGGTGAGCAGGCGGATCTGCTCCAGCACCTCCAAGCTCAGGTTTTGCGCCTCATCGATGATTAACACCGTGCGTCGGCCGGAAGCGTTGCGGGTCAGAAGATGCTTATTCAACGCATCGACCAAGACCTTGAGACTCTGGCTTCCCTCTGGATAACCCGCCTCAAGTTCATCGCAGATCGCAGATATCAACTCCACGGCGTTCAGACGGGGATTAAAGATCAACGCCACATCCACGTCTTTGGGCAAGCGATCGAGCAGGTGGCGGCACAAGGTGGTCTTGCCGGTGCCTACCTCGCCCGTCAACAACACAAAGCCACCGGTCTCGCCCAAGCCATAGATGAGGTGCGCAAACGCTTCCTCGTGCTGCGGGCTCATGAACAAAAAACGCGGGTTTGGCGCCATCGAAAAAGGCGCCTCCTGCAGGCCAAAATACTCGAGGTACATCGCTTGGTCCGATGGAAGCTGGCTTTTCAGCTATGGCTATGGCGGTGTCTTTCTTTGATAGTATCTCATTTCCTTATCATCAACGGGTTTATTAAAGCGGCTTCAGCGTCTTTTTTCTAGAACACGCGGAGGTGAGCGATTAAAGCTTCGCAGCCCCGCACGCGGACCATGCAGACACGGTTGCCAGAATACGCAAGAAACACAATGCTGCTGGAAGCGATGCCAAAAACGAGTAACATAGTTTGCCGCGATGACAACTCCCGAAACACCTGCGCCGCAAATTGGCAGACGTTGTTGTGGCCGGATCCCCCTATGAACCTGTGGTCGCAGGGATCGCTGACTTACATTCCTTTCGGCTCATAAGCCATGATTTCGTAGAAGAGGAGATAACCAACCCATGACCCGTGTGACGATTCGCATTCCAACACCGTTGCGAAGCTATACCGGGGGTGCTGATGAAGTGTTGGCCGAAGGCACGACGGTCGGCGATGTGCTGAATGCCCTGAGCCACAAACACAAGGATTTGGTCGGCCGCGTGCTAGCGGAGGACGGCAGCATCCGCCAGTTTGTCAACATCTACCGCGGCAACGATGACATCCGCGCTTTGCATGGCTTAGCAACAACGGTTGCGGAGGGCGATGTGCTTTCCATAATTCCGGCGGTGGCGGGAGGGGGCGCTATGAAAGCGAGAGACAGGCGCTTGGCGGAATTGAAGAGCGCCATCCCCGAGATAACTCCCAAAGAAGTCCTGGATCTACAACAGAAAGGCGCCGCTCTGATCGACGTGCGCGAACCGGAGGAAGTCGCCCAAGGCAGTCCCCGGGGAGCCTATCGCATCAGCAGGGGATTCTTGGAGATCAGGGTTGAGGAAGCGATCCCTAACTTCGATCGTACGGTGATTCTGAGCTGCGCTTCCGGCGCCCGTTCCTTGTTCGCCGGCGAGGCTTTGCAGCGCTTGGGCTATCGGGATGTGCGCAGTGTTAAGGGTGGCTTTAACGCCTGGAAAAACGCCGGACTGCCGTTCGAAATCCCTAAGGTGATGGATGCGGCGACGAGAGAACGCTACTCGCGGCACCTGCTCATGCCAGAGGTCGGCGAAAAAGGCCAGCTTGCCTTGCTGGGTGGCAAGGTTTTGGTCGTGGGCGCTGGGGGTCTCGGTTCCCCGGCGGCGCTCTACCTGGCCGCCGCCGGGGTAGGCACCCTGGGGATCCTAGACCACGACGTGGTGGATCGAAGCAACCTGCAGCGCCAAGTGCTGCATAGCGATAGCCGGGTGGGCGTACCGAAAGTCGTCTCGGCGCGCCGCGCTATCGAGTCGCTCAATCCAGGCGTTAACGTGCTCACGCACGGTGATTATCTTGACAGCAAGAACGTGGAAGCGATTTTTTCCGCCTATGATGTCATCATCGATGGCTCGGACAACTTCGCTACCCGGTATTTGATCAACGATGCGTGCGTAAAGCTGGTGCTGCCTAATATCCACGGATCGGTCTATCGTTTCGAAGGTCAGATTACGGTATTCTGGCCGGCTTACGGAAATAAAACAGGGCCCTGTTATCGCTGCCTTTACCCCGAGCCGCTACCTTCGGAGATGGCGCCCTCCTGCGCAGAAGCGGGTGTGTTGGGTGTGTTGCCCGGCGTGATTGGGCTACTGCAGGCCGTGGAGGCGATCAAGATCATCCTGAAAATTGGGGAGCCACTGGTTGGCAGGCTGCTCTATTACGATGCCCTCAAGGCCGGTTTTTCCGAGTTCAACATCCGCCGCAACCCTCACTGCCGATATTGCGGGGACGAAGCGGATTTCCCCGGTTACGTGGATTACGAGGCCTTTTGCGCTAACTCTGCTTAGGCTTTTGGGAACACTCTAGGGTCGTTGCGATGGCCGCAAGAAACTGCAGGTATCATTTATAGGGAGAACTGCGGAATGCGTCTTTTTATCCGAACAGACCGCGAGCTCCAAGCACCCCTAGCGCCATGACCGCGCTTATATTCAGGATATTCCATTTTTTTACCAGCCTGGAGAGCAGCAATTCGCAACCGTATAAAAGGATGATCGCTTTTATCACAATAAAGCTCGTTTCTTGTATCTGAAGATTACGGCCACCGACGATGCCTGCCGTAACGGCACCACACACGATGAGAAAATCCATGGGCGTGATCTCAAACATGTTTCCCCGCGTACACCGCACGCATAGGGCTATGGCCATCGACAACACAAAGAAGTAACCGAACTCTATTGAGTTCATATAGGGTGCTAGAACGCTTGGCTCGTGGATAGTCAAATAAACAGCGAATATGGCGGCTACATAGATAGCCCCGCGCGCTGTAACCG
>JBOHHR010000281.1:0-4545 GCA_050725475.1 Gammaproteobacteria bacterium
GTTTTGATTGTGCCCACTACCCGACCGGAGGCAATAGAGCAGTATTCCATGCGGGTGGTGGAACAATGGCGGCTTGGACGTAAGGGCATCGATGATGGTGCGCTGCTGCTAGTGGCGAAAGATGATCGCAAGCTGCGCATCGAAGTGGGTTACGGGCTGGAGGGCGTCTTAACCGACGCTACATCAAAACGGATCATCAGCGAGGTGATCACCCCGCTTTTTAAAGCCGGTGAGTTTTACCCTGGCATAGCGGCCGGAATCGACCGCATGATTCGGGTCATCGAGGGCGAACCGTTGCCGCCGCCGGAGCCATCCGGCCGCTCGCCCGATGATCTGCTTGGAGGTACGGTGTTTGCGCTGCTTATGGCATTTACCGTCGGCTCGGTGGTCCTTAGCATCGCTTCGGTATTATTGCCCCCTGCCACAGCCCGTTTGGGGGGCGCCGCCTTGAATGGTGGCCTCACGGGCGCCATTGCCTGGTCGTTGACCAAGGCCCTTGGCATCGCCCTAATCGTGGCGGCCCTCGGTTTCGTAATCGCCCTAGTAATCGGATCGCTACCCGCACGCGCGGGGCGCTGGAGCAGTGGTAACTGGCGCGGCGGTGGCTTCGGCGGGAACGGCGGTGGGTTCGGCGGTGGCGGTCGGTTCAGCGGCGGAGGAGGCAGCTTCGGAGGGGGCGGCGCCTCAGGAAATTGGTAGCTATGGACCTGAAACGCATAGTCCGTCATCTTAACACCTCACCTCGGTTGCTAAAACGCGCATTTCCACAGGCGGACTTAGAGGCCATCGAACAACTGATCCGGGAATGTGAACAAACCCATCTTGGGGAGATCCGCTTTGCGGTTGAGGCCGCATTGGACACCGTACCCTTGTTACGGGGTCAGTCGGCGCGTGAGCGCGCGATCCAGGTTTTTGCTGAGCTGGGGGTGTGGGACACGGAGCACAATAACGGCGTATTGATCTATCTTTTGCTCGCCGATCACGATGTCGAGGTCGTCGCCGACCGGGGAATAGCCCGTCAAGTGGCCCATGAAGAATGGGAGCGGATCTGCCGCGAAATGGAAAAGGCGTTTGCGGCCGGGGATTATCAGGGTGGTGCACTCACCGGGATCCGCATGGTTTCCACAGTGCTGGAGCGTTTTTTTCCGGCGCAAGGCGCCAATCCGAACGAACTGCCCGATCAGCCTGTCCTGCGCTGATTGCGATCCCCGCATGAAGCTCTATTATGTCCACGATCCCATGTGTAGCTGGTGCTGGGCCTTCCGACCCACCTGGTCCGAGATCGTGCGCGCTCTGCCACCGGCGATCTCTACCCAGCGGGTGTTAGGCGGCTTGGCCCCGGATAGCGATGCCCCTATGCCTGAAACCACGCGCGAATACGTCCAAAAGAACTGGCGAAAGATTCAGCAGGTAGTCCCGAACACCCCATTTAACTTCGACTTTTGGACCCAATGCCAACCGCGGCGCTCCACCTATCCCGCATGCCGAGCGGTTATCGCCGCGATCAACCAGGGCCCTCAACACGAAGAGGCGATGATCCTTGCGATCCAGCAAGGTTATTATCTTCAGGCGCGCAATCCTTCCGACGACGAGACCTTGACAGCACTTGCCGCAGAAATCGGCTTGAACCAGCGGCGCTTTGCCCAGGATCTGGATCACCCCGCAACGCGCGAAGCCTTGCTGCGCCAGATCGCGTTCAGCCAGCGCCTGGGAGCGAACGGATTCCCGAGCCTTATCCTAGAACACCACAGAAGGTATCAAAGGATAGAATTCGACTATAACAACCCCTCAGTCGTTCTCGATGTCCTCGATAAAGCGTAAGCGGGCGCTCTATGTGCTCAAGCGCTTACCGGACACGCAGACGCTCATTCCTGCAAAGTACGTCGCAAAGCCCGCCGAATGATCTCTTCCGTGCTCAATCCCTCTGCGGCAACCGCCCGTACGTTGCGACTGGCTTCCTGTGGTTTGTACCCGAGAGAAATCAAACCCGCTACCGCGTCGGCCACCTCATTGCCTGCTGCCGTCTCGGCTGTTCCCAAATGCAGGCCTGATGCAAGCTCCTCATCCCATTGCGCCACGCGATCCCGCATCTCCACGATCAAGCGTTCGGCCGTCTTTTTGCCTACGCCGGGCAAGCGGGTGAGCCTGACGGCGTCGCTCTGCTGCACACAACGGATGAACTCTTCGGCGCCTCCTGAGAGGATGGCAAGGGCGATTTTTGCGCCTACATTGCTAACCTTGATCAAGGCGCGGAACAAGCGCCGCTCGTTTTCTGAGATGAACCCAAACAGCAGGTGGGCGTCCTCCCGGACGATGAGGTGCGTATACAAGCTGGTCTCTTTTTGCAGCTCCGGAAGCTTTACGAACGTGCTCATGGGGGCTTCCAGCTCATAGCCAACGCCCTGTACCTCCAGCAACAAAAACGGCGGCCGCTTCTCTAGGAGCAGTCCGCGCAGGCGGCCGATCATACCCAGCGCCCGGCGCGCCGCCCTCGCACGTCTCCCAGCTTATGCAAGCAGTGGCGGGTATGTCCTCGGCAGATGGCCACAGCCAAGGCATCGGCGGCATCGGCGCCCGGTTGCTCCCGCAAGCGGAGCAATATCGTCACCATGCGCTGGATCTGCGCCTTTGCGGCATTGCCCTTGCCGACGACGGCGAGCTTGATCTCGGCCGGCGTAAATTCGTGTACCGGGATCTCTCGCAAAGCCGCAGCTACCAGCGCCACACCGCGGGCCTGCCCCAACTTTAGCGCGGAATCCGGATTCCGGTTGATGAAAACCTTCTCCACGGCTAACTCATCGGGGCGATGGCGATCTACGACCTCCAGCAGGCCATCGAAAATGCGCCTCAGGCGGCGGGGTAGGTCGTCGCTTGCGCCACGGATACACCCACTGGCAATATGCCCGATGCTCTGGCCTTGCACCTCGATTACGCCATAGCCGGTGGCCCATGAACCTGGATCGATGCCGAGGATGCGCGTCACAGGAGCAATTACGCGATTCTCGCCAGGATCTCTTCGCTGATTTCCGCGTTCGAGCAAACCCGCTGGACATCATCCAGATCTTCCAGGGTGTCTAACAGCTTTATCATCTTCTCGGCCTGTTCTGCCGAAAGGGAGTTATTCGTGGAAGCTCGCATCGTAACCTCTGCGGCCTGCGGTTGATACCCCCCAGCAATCATGCCGTCCTTTATTCTGTTGAAATCTTCCGGCGCCGTGATCACCTCCACGGAGCCGTCCTCTTGGGTCACCACATCCTCTGCGCCCACCTCCAGCGCCGCTTCCATGATCGCATCCGGGTCTATGCCTACTGGATAGCTCAACAAGCCGCACTTGGAGAACAAGTACGCGACCGATCCATCGGTTCCCAGATTGCCGCCGGCCTTGGAAAAAGCATGACGGACCTCCGCCACCGTGCGGTTTCTGTTGTCGGTCAGGCACTCCACCATCACCGCCGTGCCCCCGGGGCCGTAACCCTCGTAGCGCACTTCTTCGAGAGCCTGCCCTTCGGCACCGCTCGTACCTCGGGCAATCGCCCGTTCCACAGTATCTTTGGTCATGTTATTCGACAAGGCGCTGTCGACAGCGGCGCGCAAGCGAGGATTGGCCGAAATGTCCCCTCCCGCTCTGGCCGCCGCCGTGATTTCCCGTATCAGCTTGGTAAACAGTTTGCCTCGCCGTGCATCCTGCTTTCCCTTGCGATGACGGATATTCGCCCATTTACTGTGCCCAGCCATCGAAGCCCTCACCCGTTGTCTAACACTACGAATATACACCCAACGACCATACCGATGGTCACGGGCCTATGCGCTAAGTCTAGCAATTCGGCAAGCGGGCAACAGAGGTGTCCGCGGCATAACCACGCAATTGTTTCTCGATTCTGAAAAATCCCAGGGATGGATTTTTCAGGGCTTCCTTAGATCCGCGGCGTATGCGCAAAACGACCTTGCTGCAAAAAGTGAACAACCTGGATCGCCACCTGCCGGGACACCAGCATGCCGAGATGTGATACCGGTAACGCGATGTGATCTTTGGCTCCGTGCAGATGCGTCTCCGCCACCGCCACGGTGCCGTCATTGGGCTTGCTTAGCTCGGTGATCATTCTTCCCAGGCCCATGGAACGCGTGCCTGCGATCGAACCGAGCGCACACGCGCCATTCCAAGCCGGAACATCGCCCGATACGCCGCGTCGATTGCTCTTGCCCAGGAGAGTTTGTCCAAGCGTAAATGTAGATAAATAACGCGCCACACCGCTGCCCTGGTGCGGCGTGCCCAAGGTCACGATCCTGCCGTGCCTGAGATCCTCGAACAGGGCGAAATAATGGCGGATGACCAGTCCCCCCAGGCTGTGACAGAGAAAGTGGATTCTACCAGCATCGAGATCTTGCACCACCCTGCGCAACTGCTCAGCCACCGAGGCCGGGCTACAGCGCACGCTGAGGTAGCGGAACCTGCGGGGCAAGTAGCCAGCACGGGAGAGCTGAAAGCGCAGGAAGCTCATCTCATAGCCGTTTAGAAACAGCCCGTGGATCAGCACTACGGCCTCA
>JBOHHR010000282.1:0-8285 GCA_050725475.1 Gammaproteobacteria bacterium
AAGGACATGAAAGAAAAATACGTTGTTATGCCAATGCGGCTCTAAGCGTCGCCAGAGCAAGCCAAAGACATATAACTGCTCGCCCGGGCGCTACCTGCGGTTATACCTAAGGGTTGATGCGCCTGTCCTTAGGGATCTGCGAAAATAATGCGGTTTCACTCCGTCTATCGCGATCTCGTTACTAGGTTTCACGTGAAACTCATAGCTTAAGGGGAGGAGCTAAAATTAAGGTATGGCATTAAGGGGATGCCTTAGTTGGAGTCTTTTATGGAAACAGCAAAATACGATTCGTCGAATATAAAAGTGCTAAAAGGATTGAACGCCGTTCGAAAGCGCCCGGGCATGTATATCGGTGACACGGATGACGGAACAGGCCTACACCACATGGTGTTTGAGGTTGTAGATAATTGTGTTGATGAAGCCTTAGCGGGCTATTGTTCCAGGATTGTAGTGACGATCCACTCGGACGAATCGGTGTCCGTACGAGACGATGGACGCGGAATACCCGTCGATATGCACAAGGAGGAGGGCCGCTCCGCGGCAGAGGTAATAATGACTACCCTGCATGCGGGAGGAAAATTTGACTCGGATTCCTACAAAGTGGCGGGAGGTTTACATGGAGTCGGTGTCTCGGTTGTAAATGCCTTATCGGAGTATCTGCTCTTGATAATAAAACGTGACGGCAGGGTTTATCAGCAGGAGTACCGAGACGGAGAAGCCCAAATGCCACTTGCGGACGTCGGTGAAGGAGAAGGGACGGGAACCGATATACGCTTCAAACCTAGCCCAATGGTTTTCAGCAGTAACAGGGAGTTTCACTATGACATTTTGGCGAAGCGGTTGCGGGAGTTGTCTTTCTTGAACTCCGGGGTTCGTATCGATCTCTACGACGCAAGAACGGACAGAACGGATGTATTTGAATACAAAGGGGGTATAGCGGCCTTCGTAAAGCACCTAAACGAGAAAAAGACACCTCTACATGAAACCGTTATCGTAATCCATGCGGAACGTGAAGGCATAGAGGTAGAGGTAGCTCTCCAATGGAACGATTCCTACCAGGAGAACATTTTCTGTTTTACCAACAATATCCCCCAGCGTGACGGCGGCGCCCATCTGGTGGGCTTTAAGAGTGCCCTGACCCGTACCTTCAATCAATTTATGGACTCCGAAGGGATGGCGAAAAAATCCAAAGTCGCGGTGTCAGGGGACGACGTGCGTGAAGGCCTGATGTCGGTGCTTTCGGTTAAGTTCGCAGAGCCCAAGTTTTCTTCCCAGACCAAAGAGAAGTTGGTATCCAGCGAGATCAAGGCTGTGGTTGAATCGATCGTTGCCGAGAGGTTGAACGATTTCTTACTCGAACGTCCAGCCGAGGCTCGCGCTATAACAGACAAAATCATTGAAGCAGCTCGAGCAAGAGACGCGGCGCGAAAAGCACGCGAACTGACGCGACGAAAGACGGTGCTGGACGTGGCCGGCTTGCCTGGAAAGCTGGCAGACTGCCAGGAAAAAGATCCACGATCTTCAGAGTTGTTCTTGGTAGAAGGCGATTCGGCAGGAGGATCTGCCAAACAAGGGAGAGATAGGAGGTATCAAGCGATTCTGCCCCTTAAGGGTAAAATATTAAACGTAGAAAAAGCGCGTTTCGACAAGATGCTATCCTCTGCCGAGGTGGGAAACCTTATTACGGCTCTGGGGTGCGGGATCGGAAGGGAGGAGTTTGATCCGGAAAAGCTGCGCTACCACCGGATCATCATAATGACGGACGCCGACGTTGATGGCTCCCACATCAGGACCTTGTTGCTGACTTTTTTCTATCGGCACATGGCTGAGCTTATGGAACGAGGACACGTATACATCGCCCAACCACCGCTCTACAAAATCAAAAAGGGAAAGCAGGAGAAATATCTTAAAGATGATCAAACCTTGGATGCTTACATCATCGAGTTGGCGCTACAAGACGCAAAAATCTATCAGGACTCCGGTGTCGAGCCGTTGAAAGACGACAGGCTTAAGGATCTAGGGACCGATTATCTGGAGTTGCTCGCAACGGTAAGGCGACTTAGGAACTACGAGCCAGGCCTGCTCGACGCCATTCGTATGCTACCTATCTTAGAAGGCGCAGATCTACACGACCGTGAGGCCATCGAACAGTGGTTTCGAGCTTTAGGTGAGCGTCTTGCCCAAAGCGGGGAGCGGTACGCAATAGAGGTACTGACAGAGGAACATAGCCTGGCCAGAATCACCAAGGAAGCGCTTGGGAGACGTCTTAAATATCAACTCGATCGATCCTTCTTCACCTCAGCCGAATACCACCGGCTGATAAACCTAAGTCGCAAAGTGGAATTGCTGCTAACAGATGGGGCCTATGCGGAGCGTGGCGAGAAACGCCAAAACATCACAGCCGTTAAAGAGGCTTTTGAATGGTTTTTGGAAGAGGCACGGCATGGACTAAACATTCAACGTTACAAAGGCTTAGGTGAAATGAATCCCGATCAATTATGGGAAACCACGATGAACGCGGAAACCCGAAATCTGCTGCGTGTTCGAATAGAAGACGCAGTTGCAGCCGATGAAATATTCACCACGCTTATGGGAGATCAAGTGGAGCCAAGGCGGGAGTTTATCGAAAAGAACGCCTTATCTGTAACAAACCTTGATTCGTGATCCTATGAAACTTGAGGAAACGCACGACAACATACCCACACGTCGTTGCGTTCCACACCCGCACCAATGAGAAGCTTGGTCAATTCGTGCACGGTCCATGCGCTTGTGATCACGTCATCGATTAGTGCTACGTGCCTGTAATTCAGGTGGCGGCTTAAAGCGAAGGCGCCGCGCACATTATCGCGCCTAGCAGAGGCGGGCAAGCTTGCTTGGGGTGGGGTATCCAGCGCTCGCTTTACGCACCAAGGATCAACCCTGATACCCGATGCCCGCGACACCCTCCGGGCTAATTCCATGGACTGGTTAAACCCGCGCTTCATCAGTCGCTTAGGATGAAGAGGTACCGGGATCAGGCATTGCGGAACATCGGTTATACAGGTTTGCAGCTTACTGCTCATCAAAGCGCCTAACAGAGGGGCCAAATCTATTTTCGCCCCATACTTAAGTTGCTTTACCAGGCCGTCCACTGGATAGCGATAATCGAATGCCGCAACTGTTTGTTGGTAAGGCGGTGGGGTTCCCAGGCACCGCCCGCACACAGAGCCCGCAGCGAGAGGTCGGGCACAGCGTGAACACGCTTCGTTAGCCCAAGGTAAATCAGTTACGCAGCCTCGGCATAGCTGGGCGCGCACGTCTACTGGTAGCCCACACAAGAAGCATTTGCCTAGCGAAAAGCGATAACGCAGCGCTCGCTTGTAAACCGATTCTAGGAGTTCCAAGGTTGACAAGTTTCTAGTCAAATTTAACATGCTGGTTTCGGCTAGCATCCGTGGTCCACGTTAATGTCAACCCTAAACAGCATCTTAGTTAGACACGATTGGCGGCCGCAAGAGGTACGCGCTCTGTTCGAGCAACCGCTCATCGACACGGTTTTCCAGGCGCAAAGTACACATCGGCGGTTTTTCGATCCCAACGCGATCCAATTAAGCACCTTGCTTAACATAAAAGAGGGCGGGTGCCCCGAAGATTGTGCCTACTGTCCACAAAGCCAGTATTACCAAACGGGAGTTAGGGCGCACAAGCTGTTAGGGCTCGAGGAGGTGCTGAGCGTAGCTAAACAAGCACAAGACAATGGCGCGACTCGGTTTTGCATGGGCGCGGCATGGCGCGAGCTGAAAGATAGAGATCTGCCAAAAATAACGGAGATGATACAGGCGGTCAAACAGCTAGGCATGGAAACCTGCGTTACCCTGGGAATGTTAGGCTTAACTCAGGCTCAGGCGCTGAAAGCAGCGGGCTTAGACTACTACAACCATAACCTGGACACTTCTGAGAGCTTCTACAAGCGGATTATCAGCACCCGCACATATCGCGATCGGCTGGATACGTTAGCGTGTGTACGCCAAGCGGGGATCCGAGTTTGCTGCGGCGGCATCATCGGTATGGGAGAAAGCCTAGAGGACCGAAGCCGGTTGTTGATTAGCCTGGCTAATTTTGCAACGCATCCGCAAAGCGTCCCAATCAACACTCTGGTAAAGGTCGAAGGTACGCCTTTGGCGCAAGCGGAGGATTTACACCCTTTTGATCTCGTGCGGACGGTGGCGGTAGCACGGATCATGATGCCGAAGTCTTATATTCGTTTGTCGGCCGGGCGCTCCCTGATGTCGGATGAGCAACAAGCGCTGTGTTTTCTGGCTGGAGCCAACTCGGTCTTTTTCGGGGACAAGCTTCTTACCACAGGTAACCCCATTCTCGCTAAAGACCGAGCCTTATTCAAGCACCTGGGTCTTCGGCCCCAAAGTTAAACTGAAGTGGAACCGTTGTCTGTAAGCGCCCAGCGGGAGTTACGCGCACGCATTGGCGCTTCCCGTTATCGCAGGCGGCGAACCAAAGAAGGCTCACAAGGTGCTGAGGTGGTCTCAGAGGGAAAACGCCTACTCGACTTTTCGAGCAACGACTACCTGGGTCTGGCGGCGCATCCCCGGTTAAGGATGGCCTTTACCCAAGCGCTCAAACAGTATGGAGTAGGCAGCGGCGGCTCACCGCTTATCGGAGGCAACACGCGGCCGGTTCGAGAGCTGGAGCGGGAGCTCGCGGAGTTTACCGGTAGGGCTAGGGCTTTGGTGTTCAGCTCCGGCTATCTGGCGAATCTGGGGGTTCTAGCGGGGCTGGTATCCCGTACAGACACGGTTTTTATGGACCGCTTGAATCACGCGTCCCTCATCGATGCCGCGCTGCTTGCCAGGGCGGACCTAAAGCGCTATCCACACCGCGATGTGGCCGCGCTTTCGCGGGCCCTCGACAGTTCCAAAAGGGGCCGTAAATGGGTGGTTACGGAAAGCGTGTTCAGCATGGATGGGGATTTGGCGCCACTGCCCGCGATCGCGGCCGGCTGCCACGATCATGAAGCATTATTGTTGGTGGACGAAGCCCACGGTATCGGAGTCTACGGACCGGGAGGTACGGGTGTAAGCGCTCACTGCGGTCTCGATTCCGGCGCCGTACCACTGCTCATCGGTACCTTTGGAAAGGCCTTGGGCTTAGCCGGAGCATTCGTAGCCGGGTCAGCCGAGGTGATCGAGTTGCTCATCCAAAAGGCGCGTACGCTGATCTACAGCACGGCCATGCCCCCCGCTCTCGCGGCGAGCGCGCGAGAGGCCTTGACCCTTTTGAGGACGGAGCACTGGCGACGGGAGCGCTTGTTCGAATTAGTCGCGCGCTTCCGGGAAGGCGCTGAGCGCTTAGGTGTCCCTGTGACGGGGGTGGAAGGACCGATCCAGCCGATTATAGTGGGAGATTGTGCCGGGACAGCGGCGGCGAGTGCAGCGTTAATGTCGCGCGGGATCCTGGTCGCCAGGGTGCGTCCGCCCACAGTTCCCGAGGGGACGGCACGCCTGCGCATTAGCATCACTGCGGACCACAAAGAAGCGCACATCGATCGCCTAGTCGACGAACTGGCGGTGCTGTTATGTGCTTGAGTGCCGTTCGCCGGGGGCTCGGGCGACCGCTGGTGCTTTTACACGGATGGGGTTCTAGCTCGCGGGTATGGAGAAAGCTTAGTGTGCTGCTGGCGATGCAATTTCGAACCACCGCCTTCGACCTGCCCGGCTTCGGATTTAGCGATCCGCTAGAAACAGTCGCATTGGACCGGCTGAGCGAGAGGCTGTTGCGCAGCATCGAAGGCCGTTTCATGATCCTTGGGTGGTCGTTTGGCGGACTCATAGCCCTGGAAATGGCCAGGCAAGCGCCGAAGCGCGTGGCGGGTGTCGTGCTCATCGCGACCAATCCATGTTTTGTTAGACGACGGGACTGGCCGCATGCGCTTGAAACCGGTGTGTTTGAATCCTTCGCTGAGCAGATCGCCGCCGCTTCGGCGCGTGCGCTGAAGCGCTTCGCGGTGTTGCAGGCGTCTAACGGAGCGCACCGTTCTGAAGTTGTAAAGGAGCTCCAGGCGGCGGCGGTTGGTAAGGTCCCCGAATCTCACGTGTTGTTAGCCACGCTCACGCTGCTGTCCAAATCGGATATGAGACACGTACTTATGGGGCTGCACTGCCCCATTGCTTTGGTGTTGGGGGAGCAAGACGCTTTGGTGCCGGTAGCGATACGGAATGAGTTGACCGCGCTGGCACCGACGCTTTGTTGCTATGTCGTAGCGGGTGCGGCGCATGCCCCGTTTCTGTCGCATCCGATGCAGATCGCAGCCCAGGTTAAAGAGTTTCTGCTGTGCCCGCCGAGGTAGAAAAGTATCGCTTCGAAAAAGCGCTGGTGAAACAAAGGTTTAATCGTGTGGCGGCCCACTATGAGCAGCATGCAGTGCTACAGCAAACGGTCGCGAGCCACATGCTGGAACGTCTGGATCTATTCCGGCTACAGCCTGCATTGATCTTGGACGTAGGGGCGGGCACGGGTTGGGCGGCCCGCCTGCTGGCAGGGCGTTATCGCAAAGCCCGGGTGGTGCTCTGTGATGTGGCCGAGCAGATGCTACGGAAAGCACGGCAACGTGCGCCGGTTTTTTTCTCTCGGCAAAGCTTCGTTTGCGCCGACGTGGAGAGCCTCCCCGTCGAGGATGCTCGGGTCGATATGATCTTTTGCAACCTGTGCGTACAGTGGTGCACGGATCTCGATCGGGTGTTTCATCATTTCCGGCGCGTGTTACGACCGCAAGGCCTGCTCCTGTTTTCCAGCTTTGGTCCCGATACCTTGCGTGAACTACGGTTGAGCTGGGCTGAGGTCGATGCCGGCGTTCATGTGCATCGCTTTCTTGATATGCATGACGTGGGTGACGCCCTGATCCGCGCCGGCTTGGTGAGCCCCGTCCTGGATGTGGAACATTTTACGGTTACGTATAGCGATGTGCGTGCCTTATTGCATGACTTACAGCAGATAGGCGCCAGCAACGCGGCTGTGGGACGAGCACATGGCATGACCGGAAAGGGTCCTTTTCGCGCTTTGGCGCAGGCCTACGCCCGCTTTGAGCAGAGAGGCAAACTGCCTGCCACCTATGAGGTGGTGTACGGGCATGCTTGGGCGCCTGTTGCCGGACAGCGTCCTCAAGACGGAAGCACGGTGGCGCGTTTTCCGATCTCCCAGATTAAGCGCAACCCGAACCTGTGCTGAACAGGGTCCAACGTTAACCCATGGGCCAGGGCTATATCATTACCGGCACCGATACTGGGGTGGGCAAGACTTGGGTTACCTTGGGGTTAATGCGCGCGCTGGCGCAGCGGGGCTTCACAGTATTGGGGATGAAGCCCGTCGCGAGCGGATGCCGGCCGACCCCGGAAGGGCTTCGTAATCGGGATGCCGAAATGCTGCAAGAGCACTGCTCGATGCCGATCGCGTACGAACTGGTTAATCGATACGCCTTCGATCCGCCGATTGCCCCGCATGTGGCGGCTAAAGAGGCGGGCGTAACGATCGCTCTCGATGCTATCTTGCGAGACTTCCGGTGCTTGGATGACCAAGGCGATTTTACTTTGGTGGAAGGGATCGGCGGATGGGCGGTGCCTCTTAACGAGCACGAGCGCCTCTCTGATCTGGTGCGGCGAATGGCTATTCCGGTGATCCTCGTGGTGGGCCTGCGCTTGGGCTGTATAAATCACGCCTTGTTGAGCGCAGAGGCGATCGGAAACGACGGGATCTCCTTATTAGGCTGGGTCGCCAACGGCATCGATGACCACTATCGGAACAGCGACCAAACCCTTCACACTCTATCCGCACAAATCAGCGCTCCTTTGCTCGATTTTGTTCCCTGCATGCGCTCACTATTCACAGAGCACTTAGCCGAACGCTTAGGGAATACGGCGGATGTTATGGTGCGCCTTCGGGGCAATAGGGAGGAAATGAAGCAAGGTGTGGCGCTCGCTAATCCTCATGAACTAGAATGACGGGTCTATCGATATACTGAAAACGCACTCGCGAGCCACCTTCCAACCCAAGGCCGCGAAAGATTTTTTTGACATAAGAAAAGTACCGTAAGGAGCGGTAAACAGGGTATGGCTGTAGCGATTGTCTTGGTGTTGATTGCCGTTGCTTCGGTTTTGTTTAACTTCCTCAACCCCTGGTGGTTCACGCCGCTCGCTTCCAATTGGGGACAGATGGATTTGACGCTCATCATCACGCTTTGGATCTCGGGGATTGTCTTCGTCGCCATCACGCTGTTTATGGCCTATGCCGTGTTC
>JBOHHR010000283.1:0-7021 GCA_050725475.1 Gammaproteobacteria bacterium
AGAAGCAGGGGTTCGATTCCGTAAAATGCATTTGCAACGACCGCGAGTACAAGGCCAACCGCGGATGAGGTGAGGATGACCTTGAAAAGCAGGGTTGGATCGGGATCGAGTTGATTGCGGATGATGACGACGTTGAGGCCGATCGGCCCGAGAGGGATCCCGAGTTGAACAAGGGACAGGACTAACGAAAACAGGGCAAACTCAAGGACCGGCAGGGAGCGTCCCAGGAGCAGATTTCCTAGCGCGAAACCAAGACCCCCGAGGCCATACACAAAGCTAGCTCTCAGCGCGGGTGAACGCAACAGTGCGGCAGGCGTCCCGCCCAATAATCGAGGTTTTTTCTCTAATTCTGTCAAAGGATTATAAACGGGCGGGTTTGTCCATGAACTTTTTTGACGGTACCGAAACCAACCGACGCCGAGCGGTCAACCGCATCACGGCGAGGCAGACTTAGTGCCAGAGTTAGCGCGCTCTCCACATACGGATCAATCGTCGGCCCCGCGAAAACGCCCCGCGAACCCGTCGATTCCCACCCCCACCCGGCCAGGCATGATGGCCTCAGCCACATTCACCATCTTTTCACGGTAGCTCAAGTGAATCGAGCTGGGTTCAAGCGCCGCCATTGCCCCGGGTAAGGGGGTCTTCCGAGTTCGCGAACCGTTCGCCGTGCCATCACCACCGATGAAATGATCGATGACCACCGCATCCGCGCAATGCTCAATCGCCCCAAAAAATGCATCCGGATCCGCGATCGGCAGCAGGGGAGCAACGGTAACGACCGCGCGCACACCCGCCTCCCGAAGCATGTAGGCCGCCTCTAAGCGCCGGCGCACCGGGCTCGCCGGAGGGGGTAGGCCCGGAACACGCTGCCGGTCGGTCTCGATGGAGATGTGGGTGCGCAACCGGCAGCGCGCACCCAGCCGCCGATAAACCTTAAGGTAGCGCGCGACGAGATGGGTGTGGGTCTGAATGATCAAACCATCGGGTGGTTGCTCCACCATCGCCTCCAACAACGCGCGGGTGATGCCGAAGCGTTGCTCCTGGGGTAGGAAGGGATCGGTGGAGCTGGACATGAAAATGACGAACCTGCGTCCGCTTTGCTCGGCCCAACTGCGTTCTTTATGGTATTGCTTGCGGTAGAGATCCGGTGCATTTACCCGCGCGTCGAGAAAGTGGCCCCAGCGCTCGCCACGAGTGAGAAACGTATTGTGCTGCACGTAGCAACCTACACCGCATAACGCATTACCGAACGTACAGCCTCTGTACGGCTGCAAGGAGTGACTGGCGATCGTGCGCAGATAACCGCAGGTACGCGTCAGTATGCTATGCGCTTGAACGATATTTATCTGCACATCCGCTTGGCTCGGGATAGGCTACCTGCGCACTTCTCACTGTTTTCCAAGAAAACGATTAGCCGCTGTGGCCGGGGTCCCGGTGCACGGTCTGCGGTGAAAACGCGGGCAAGCACACGGCAATATACTCGGCACCTTCCGGGTTCGGGCTGCTGTAACGAACCCACTCGCCCCTGTGGGCGATCACCGCCTGTCCCGCCCGCACCTCATAGGTTCCGCTCTGTGTCTCGACCCGCAGGAGACCCTTTAGCACCACCGTATACTCATCGAATTGCGGTGTCTGGCCTGGCTCTTCCCACCCACCGGGGCTTTTCATGCGTGCAATGCTTACCTGCCCCGTATCGGTATTGACCCGACCCACGTATTCCTCAATCGTTTTGGGCTTGTTCCCGGCCGACTGGATGATCGAGCACGACTCAACGAGAGTTATCATCGTTTTTCTCCAAGCTGATTGGGGGCGTTTCCGCCATGATACGGGCTGTGCGCGAAAACCTGGTAACATGGCGCCGGTAACCATCGTAAAATCGAAAAGATTCATGCGAACACCGCTGGGAGGCTTGCTCATTGTCGTCGGCTGCTTAATTGACGCTCCCTTTGGCTTTGGCGCCGAGTTCAACGTGCCCATCCGCTTGGAATACCGGGAAGGATACGGCTACTTCATGAAAATGCCGGTCGGCAATCAGACCTTTGACATGCTGGTAGACACTGGCTCCACGGTAGGACTGATCTTTCCCGACACCATTGCGGCGACCTTGGAGGAAGGGGGTTTGATCCGCGAAAGCGGTTATCTCGCCCGGGTGACGCTGGCCCATGGCGCTTCCAGCAAAGTGGAGGTGTTTCACGCTACGGTTTCCTTCGCCGGCTGCAAGGTCGATGACATAGACATGATCTTTACCGTCAACAAGCGTCATAGCTACGGTATTGTTGGCTACACCTTGCTGGAGCGTTTCGCTCCTTTTAAGATCGAGGTTCGACCACCGCAGCACATGCTTTATTTGACCTGTAACAATTAGTATGGCCGACTCGCATTGTCCGAATCGAGGAGGGGTGAAACGTTTGGCTTCAATCCGCACACAAGCAATCGGCTTCCTGACATTAACGGGCTCAGTGGCGGCCTTTGGCCAAGCACCTATCCCAAACGACCAGAATGCGACGACGTCTCGACCGCAGGAGATCATTACCGTGCGGCCGCCGACAGAGCGGATCACACGCCAGGACCTACCGGCCTTTATCGGGATTTCGCAGGCGACGGCCGGGTCCACGGCTATTTCCATGAACGTGGTGCGGATTCCACCCGGCGCGGCCGCTAAGCCCCATTATCACCGGGATCACGAGAGCGCGATCTACCTGCTGCAAGGCGAGGTGGAGACACGCTATGGCGAAGGCTTGTGTAAATCGGTGGTCAACCGCTCCGGCGATTTCATCTTCATCCCGCCCAACGTTCCCCATCAGCCGCGCAATTTGAGCAAGGACAGCCCCGCGATCGCGATCGTCTCCCGCAACGATCCCAACGAGCAGGAAAACGTGGTTCTGTATCAGACCGATGGGGCTGCGTGCGCCAAGCAAACAAGAAAATGACATCACTCCTCATGGGACAACAATGGAAACAAAAAAAATCGATTCCTCCAAAGTGCTGAGCTGGTATGCGGAAGGCTGGCGTCTTTTTGCCAAAGACCCTGGTCTGTGGGTGTTGTTGACCTTTGCGTTTCTCGCCATCAACATAGCCCTGACACTCGTCCCATTGGTCGGACAGGTGGCCCTTGCCCTGCTGACCCCGGCCCTTTATGGCGGCTTATTGCACGGGGTGCGGGAGTCGTTTCAGGGACGCAAGTTGCATCTCAAGCATTTGTTTTCGGCCTTGATGGATCCCGAGCAGCGCCGCCCGATGTTGATGCTCGGGGTGCTCGCGCTGGGCGCCCAGGCCGCCATGCTGGGCATAGCGATGGTTTTAGGGTTCTCGCAATTCTTGGTGATCACGCCCGGTGAAGCGCCGGTTTTGAACCCTGGCGGCGGAGCCATGCTCGGTTTGCTGGTGGTATTGATATTTGCTGCGCTGATGAGCATGGCCCTGCTCTACGCCGTTCCGCTGGTTTTTTTTGCTCGCCTGGATCCCGTCGCAGCGGTCAAAAGCAGTTTCGGAGCCTGCTGGCGCAACATCGGCCCCTTGACGATAGCTGGATTGATCTACCTTGGTCTCGCGGCCCTCGCTTCTTTAGCGTTCTTCTTAGGGTTTCTCATTCTGATCCCGGTCACCCTAGGAGCGGTGTACGCGAGCTACCGGGCGATATTCGAGGGATCTCCTCCCTCAGATTTCATCGTGATCGAATAAGGGAAGTCCGGTCCCCAGGAAGCTTGTTTGCGACCCGGCGACGAGATCTCGCGGGAAGGCCAAGGGTCTACGAATGAGCGTGCATGTAATAACGCTCTTTCAACTGCTGAAGCGATTTAAGTTGCTGGGCGTGCTCCTCTTGCGCCAGGCGGGTTGCACTCAGCGCCCGCGAATCCATATCGAGCAAGCGGTGTAAGGTACCGGAAAAGCGCGATAGCTCTTCAGCGCTGGAATGACGAAAAAGATCGCCTAAACGCTCGCAACGTTCTTGATCAAGGTCCGAGGCATTCACCCACTCTCCAGCGCGAATGCGATCCAACAGGTAATCGCTCAATTCGATCAAGTCCTGGATCGCATTGCGAATGTCGAACTGTCTGTTCTTGCCTACCATAGGATAGCCTTAGAATGTTTTGTTTCCGGTTCTCATCTTGCGCGGAGCGGCTCCGCGCTTGATCGGATCAGCGTTGGCATGAGACAAAGGCAACTCCTTGAGTTGTCGCGACAGAAAACTGCTGGTCGATTGCAATTGCCCCAGCAGTCCATCGAGCCCCGATAATCGCTTGCGATAACACTGCTCGATCACGGTGAACCGGTATTCGTAACTCCTGAAACTTTGGTCCTGGGATGGGTTCTGTGCAATAAAAACCTGCGCCGGACTCTCAATAAGCTCGCTGCTCCCCATGAGGGCAGCCAGCAGCGTTTCTAGATCTGCCTCCAAGGCTTCCCTCTCGCGGCCGTCCATATCAGCGTTTGTTGTCATAGCCACCTCTCGTTTTAGTTGACTCGCTGCCTATCGCCACGTTCAAGATCCCGATGGGATAAGTAGGAGCGAGATCGGTAACACATCCACGCCACAGCAATGATTGTTCCACACCACGCCTGAACCCTTGGGATTAGCCGGAAACTCGCGCGTGCATCCTGCTTCATCCTGCTTCAAGGATCCGCGGAATGCCTCGACAACCTTCGGATTCTTCAATTGTTTCATGGACATTCCAATCTTGCCGTCATTAAGCACAACGAGCTTCGATGCGCGGAAAAGCAGAGCATAACTCTGTCCACAGGGATGAAAACGTTCAGTGTCAGAAACACGACGGCGTTTTTTGCAATAAGCTGCCGCAGTTGCTTTACTTGATCTCATGGAAGAAGAAAATGCCTCCCACCTAATACCTCCACCGGCGGTCGTAGTTATCGAAGATGATGTCGAAAAACGGCGTCATTTGCACCAGATCTTCGATTTTCTCGAATACGAGACCGCTGCTTGCGATCACAGCACCTGGGAATCGTACCTGGACGGCGAACCGACGGTTAAGTTGCTCTGCCTAGGAGACTGCGGATCGAATAAGGCCCGACTGGACGTGTTTCGCCGCATCAAAGCCAAGGATCCTCATGTACCCGTAGTGTTGCTCAGCGACAAATCAAGACTGCAACGGGTGAACCTCGAACTGGAGGTCGGAACTTTGGCTCAAATCGAGATGCCTCTGCGTTATCACGAGATTAGCACCACCTTGCAGAAGCTCGAAGCCTACCACCAGAGCCGCCACCCCAATGGACTGCAGCGCTCGCCGGAGCTTTTCCGCAATCTCGTCGGCGACAGTCCATGCATACAAAGCGTGCGCAAAATGATCGAAAAGGTCGCTTCCTCGGATGCCAGCGTCCTGATTACAGGCGAATCCGGATCTGGAAAAGAGGTAATTGCCCGCCATATTCACTACCAATCCAGGCGGCGCAATAAACCTTTTGTGCCATTGAATTGCGGCGCCATCCCCCCAGATCTGTTGGAAAGCGAGCTTTTTGGGCACGAGAAGGGGGCGTTCACCGGCGCCATTACCGCGCGTCAAGGGCGGTTTGAAATGGCGGATGGTGGAACGCTTTTTCTTGATGAGATCGGCGACATGAGCCTGTCGATGCAGGTCAAATTGTTGCGTGTCCTCCAGGAGCACGCATTTGAGCGTGTCGGCAGCAACAGAAGCATAACCGTCGATGTGCGCATCGTCGCAGCAACCCACGTGAACTTGGATAAGGCAATCACGGACGGACGCTTCCGGGAAGATCTCTTTTATCGATTGAACGTATTTCCGATCGAAGCACCACCGCTTCGTCAACGCGTCGAAGATTTACCACTGTTGATCAATGACCTGGTGGAAAGACTTGCCCATGAAGGCTACGGGCGAATTCATCTCTCCCCAGTGACTGTGCAATCCCTATCTCGCTATCCGTGGCCGGGAAACGTGCGAGAGCTTGCCAATCTCATTGAACGCTTGACCATTTTGTACCCGAACACCGTCGTTGAGTGGCACCATCTCCCGGAAAAATATCAAAGCCAAGCACCCAACAATGACCTTCAATCCAAACCCGGGGCCGCTCCATCGGTAGATCTCACCGACATCACCGTAGCGCCGCGTTTGCCGAGGCGCGGTATCGATCTAAAAAGCCATTTGTCGCAACTCGAATTCAACTATATAAAAGACGCCTTGGAAGAAAGCGATTGGGTGGTTGCCCGTGCCGCCAAGCGCTTGAGCTTGGGACGCACCACCTTAGTAGAGAAGATGCGGAAATACGGACTGCTGCGGCAGGACGGTTCTTACCCACCACCGGATCAAGAATAACCTGATCCCGCTGTCAACGAGCGGTCGGACGAGCGCCGCTGTTGCAGCCAAAATTCCGTCGCCGAGAACTACTTCTCCCCGGGATCATTCGATATAGCCTATTTATATCAACGTGTTGCAGTACGAACGCTCGGTTGGCTTCGTTATTGCCTCCACGCGCTGAGCCAGTCCGCACTCGATGCGGAGTGCTCGGCCATTCAAACCCATGTTGCGTTCCTTACGGATATTTAATCGCGGGGTATTTCCTACACATGCAATCGCGGAACTCGAGCGAAAACGCGCTAATGGTCCCTTCTTGTCGCCCTCCCATACGCACCCTTGCTGTCACCAGCGGCAAAGGAGGGGTGGGGAAGACAACTATTGCCATCAATCTAGCAACGGCTGTCTCCGTACTGGGATACCGCGTGATGCTCCTCGACGCAGACCTCGGGCTCGGTAACGTAGCGGTCATGCTTGGGATCGAGGCCAAGTACGACTTGTCCCACGTGATCGACGGCACGTGCGCGCTGAAAGACATCCTGCTGCCCGGCCCGGTGGGGGTCAAGATCATACCTGCTTCATCCGGCACCAAGGCACGACTCGATAACAACGCCTGCGCGGGATTGGTATACGCCTTTAGCGAGCTCAGTGAGATGACTGATTTCTTGATCATCGATACCGGGGCGGACATGTCCTACGCCACGCTTAATTTTTGCAGCGCCGCCCAAGAGATCTTGCTTATCGTTTGTGACGAT
>JBOHHR010000284.1:0-2271 GCA_050725475.1 Gammaproteobacteria bacterium
CTCCACGGTGGGCTCAACGCTTTATCCGACATGGATAACGTGGTAGTTTGTCGGCAGTTTAAACAAACAACACGAGAAAGCCAAGTCTATGATTACCTGGCAGATGATGGTGACATTGCTGATCGCCCTCGCGCTCCATCCGTGGGTGTTGCGGGTCGCGACCGCGATGATGGTTGAGGCGCAAGTCCCCTATGCCCGAGCTTTCGGGATCGTTGCCATAGAGTATGTTGCTGCTGGCGTGGCCTTGGCGGCGCTCAGCTTAAGCCAGTTAACCGGTCAAACCACAGCGCTTATTTTGGCAGCCGTCGTGCTGGTGTTCGTGGGTGCCGCTTTGGTAGGGAAGTGGTTGTCGTTCGCAAACGGCGAAGAGCTGGGCGTTGGCAACGGGGTGCTGATCCAGTTCATGCAGGTACCCCTGGTTATTCCATTGCTCATCTTAGTGTCGTTTCTTTTCGATGCCACCGCCTGAACGGTGGAAGTAAAAAAAAGCGTACGCAGGACCTACCTTCGGTTGCCCTCTGGGGTCGGGTCGACTTAGCTTATACGGGCACTCGAACGATTCCGCTTTGCAACCGGCCGTCGGCGCCCAACGTCAACCAGCGATAACCGGGGCCTTTGGGATCCTTCGCGAAGCGATCGCTTCCGGGGAGAAACTGGACGCAGGTGGAGGGCGTGCCCAGCAATGCTACGCCCTTGCGATAGAGCGAAAATTCTTGATGGATATGACCCCAAATCACGCCTTTAACTTTGGGTTGACGGTCTAGCACGGCGAACAGTTCTTCGGGATTATCAAGTCCCATCGCATCCAGCCACGGGCTGCCGATTGGCACTACGGGGTGGTGCAAACAAACCAAAGCATATTCTGCTTGCGGGTGGTGAAGCAAACGCTCTAAGCTGTTAAGCGCCGTTTGGTCGAGGTGGCCGCCATGGTTTCCGGGAAGATAGGTGCTGAGAAAGATCACGATCCATTCCCCAAACAAGGCGTGATCGACGAGGTAAATGCTTTCGCGAGGCATAACCTGGCGCATGAGCTCGGGGTCGTCGTGATTGCCCGGCAAGCAATAGACGGGGACATCATCCAACTCCAGAAGCTGAGCACGCAGATTCTGGTAGGCGGCACGCGATACGTTTTCGACCAAGTCCCCCGTCAGTACGACGGCTGCCGGAGGCCAATATCGCTTGCGCATTAAAGACAAGACTTGCGCCAGCGTATCGGCGGTATTGACGCCGTCCAAGCTCGCCTCGGGGGAAGCGAAGATATGGGGGTCGGTGATTTGTATAATTCTCGTTCCCGCCACTGAGGGGCGAGAGAAACTGTTGTCGCTATGAAAATGCGTGTGTGCTGCCATAACCGGAGACTCTGCTGCTAACCTGAGCCTGTTGAGCCTGTATAGAGTAGAGAGCCCCAAAAAAATTCCGTAGCCTGATTCTCGCGCAAATTAGGAATAAAACGCCGATCAAACGATTACCGAACGCTTTTACCGTGACAAACAAGACGATCACCCTAACCGATGGGTTGTATGAATATCTTAAATCCGTGTCCCTGCGAGAGCCACCGATCCTCGAGCGCCTGCGTTCGGAGACCAGCGGCTACCCTATGGCCAACATGCAGATCGCCCCGGAGCAAGGCCAGTTTATAGCCCTGCTGATCGAGCTCATGGGCGCCACCCGCGCCCTGGAGGTGGGCGTGTTCACCGGATACAGCGCGTTGTGGACAGCGTTGGCGCTACCGCCGGAAGGCAAGCTGGTCGCCTGCGACATCGACGAATCCTACACCAACGTCGCGCAACGGTATTGGCAAGAGGCGGGGGTAGCCGACAAGATCGACCTACGGCTGGCGCCGGCCATAGAGACCATGAACTGGTTGATCAGCATGGGCGAAGAGCAGACCTACGATTTCATCTTTGTCGACGCTGATAAAGAGAGCTACCTCGCCTATTACGAAGGAGCGTTGCGTTTGCTGCGCCCCGGGGGCTTGATCGCCGTAGATAATGTCTTGTGGTCCGGGAGGGTGGCCGATCCAGCAGCGAGTGACCCGCAAACTCTGGCCTTGCGCCAGTTCAACGAAGTGTTGTACCGCGATGCTAGGGTGAACATCAGCTTGTTGCCGGTGGCCGATGGTCTTACCTTAGCGATAAAGCGTTAGTGGGCTATTTACTTGACTGGACTGACCACAAGGTGTAGTGGTTAGGGGGTGGAAGACTATCCCGGCACCCTTTCGCAGTTCGAGGAGCGGTTCGACACTGAGGCGGCGTGCCGAGCGTACGTGGC
>JBOHHR010000285.1:0-3204 GCA_050725475.1 Gammaproteobacteria bacterium
CTAGAGATGCCCACCTGCCATAGGGTGTTTGCGTGCGTACACAGACAAAACTCTGACCATTGGGTGGGCTTCTTAAAGATATAGACAATTTATGCAGAATATTCGAGCTTTCTGGGCGTAGTGGCGATTTGCTAAAGGCTTTCTAATATTTTCGGGAATCTGAACCCCCTTTTGCCCCGTTTAGACTTTACCGCTCCTTTTACATTTCGGGGCGCCATGCACCCCTTGCGGTACACTCTGTTACCATACGCATGCACAATTGCATCGAACGGACGGAGAAAACGGCTTTGATGAATAGACAAAGAGCTTATTTATTTGTACTGCTTGCGGCGATAGCCGCTCCCGTTGGCGCCGATGCGGAGCTGGAGCGGCGGCTCACGGCAAAGGTGAAGTCGATCCTCCCGGACGCCGAAATCCAGGCCGTTTCGGCTTCCGCTATTCCGGGGATGTACGAGGTTATGGTCGACGGCGATCTGTTGTATTTGACCGGCGATGGGCGTTATGCCTTACAGGGAGAACTGATGGATCTGGAACAGCGTCGCAATCTAAGCGAAGAGCGCCGCTCCGAAGTGCGACGATTGGCGCTTGGGGCTGTCGATGTGAATAAAACGATCGAGTTCGCGCCCCAGAACCCCAAACACGCTCTTTATGTGTTCACCGATGTGGACTGTAGTTACTGTCGACGGATGCATGCGGAGATCGATCAGCTACTACAAGCCGGTATCAGCGTACGCTATCTCGCTTACCCGCGGGCTGGCTTAGGTTCCGAATCGTACGACAAAACCGTATCTGTGTGGTGTGCTAAGGATCGCCAAAAAGCCCTGAGCGACGCCAAGTTAGGCAAGTCGGTCCAAGCAGCGAAATGCGATGCTCCGGTGGCGGAGCAATTCAAACTTGGCCAGCGCTTAGGCGTTAAGGGCACCCCCGCGACCTTCCTGGAGAATGGAGAACAAGTGGGCGGTTACGTTCCGCCGCCGCAATTGCTTGAGTATCTGAACAAAGGCTCGTAACGAAAAGGGTCGAAGTTTTAGGGCAGGCCGCTGAAGCTTTCGATCATCGCCGTATCGGTAGCGCCGTTTTTGCGCTTGTCCAAGCGCACCGGGAGATAGCGCAATGAGGACGCGCACCAAAGGGTTGTGGACCGGTTTGGCTTTTCGTTGGTGCGCTCCAGCTTGAGGGTCTTCAGCTTTCCGAGCGGGGTTTCGAGGATCTCCTCGCCCACGACCGCAAAGCGGTAGGTTTTGATCTCGTGCTCGTCCACAAACGCGTATTCCAACAACCGTTTGCCGGCTTGAAGATCCGACATGATCGCAAGTTGATAGCTTAATTTGTCTAACAGGCCGGGACGGGCATCCAGGCGCCAGGTTTCCTTGCCGTTGCTACCCAGAATAACGCCGTTGCTCCAATCGAAACGTACTGTAATCGACTTCGGTTTACTACCGGTGCGAACGTAGGAGTAACTCTGGGAATAGACCTGGTTTCCTGCGAGGTTCCAGCGGCTTTGCTCGATGATCCGGCCTGGCACAACCAGTTTAGCCACACCCGTAGCCCTGCTCTGGGACTCAAAGATATAATCGCCGTTGGCCTGCCGGTTGAAGTGGCGGGTCATAGTGGCGAAACGCAGCCCGTGGGCGGACAGCGAATAGGCAACGGTAAACGGTGTTGGGGTCGCTGGTGGCTTTGCTGCCTCGGCCAGCGCTAGGGTGAAGATGAATTCGAGGCCTAGCACCCGCGTTCAGGGCAAATTTTGCACGCGCCGGCGTGCAGCCTGATTACTTGGGATTCCATACCACACGCATTATAGGTGCTGGGAAAACCGCATGAATAGTCCTGCTTTGCCGGCATTGGAGGCCGCCCGTGTTTTGGTGGTCGGAGACGTCATCTTGGACCGCTATTGGTACGGAACGACGAGGCGTATATCGCCCGAAGCGCCGGTCCCTATCGTACAGGTGCAACGCACCGAGGAGCGCGCGGGGGGAGCGGGTAATGGCGCCTTGAACGTACGCAGCCTCGGCGGACAGGCGGTACTGATCGGGGTTACCGGCCTCGATAGCGCGGCCGAGAGCCTGCGCGGTCTCCTAGAACAAAAGGGAGTACAGTGCACCTTTGTCGAGGTAGCCGGATTCCCAACCGTTACCAAACTGCGCGTGTTGAGCCAGCACCAACAACTGATCCGCTTGGATTTTGAGGACGACGCCCTGGCGGTCCCGTGGGGATCCGTGATCGACGCCTATCGCCAGCATATAAAGGACACCAACGTCGTATTGTTATCCGATTACGCCAAGGGCAGCCTCGGCTGTGTCGCAGAGCTGATCCGATTGGCACGCGAGGCGGGAAAGCCCGTGCTGGTGGATCCCAAGAGCAGCGACTTTACCCGCTATCGGGGGGCAACGGTGATCACGCCGAATTGGAGCGAGTTTATCACGATTGTGGGCCCCTGCGCGGATGAAGAGACGGTCGAGCAGAGAGCCCGCCGTCTGTGTGAACAATTAGCGCTTGAGGCCTTGCTGATAACCCGGGGCGAACAGGGCATGACCTTGATCCCGCAGCAGGGTGAACGCAGCGATCTGCCGGCCCGCGCGGCCGAAGTGTACGATGTGACGGGCGCTGGGGATACGGTGATCGCAACCTTAGCCACGGGCTTGGCAAACGGGCTTAGCCTTCCCGAGGCCACCGCGCTGGCCAATACCGCAGCGGGGCTGGTGGTGGCCAAACTCGGGACCGCTTGCGTAAGTATGGCGGAGCTTACAGCGGCGCTGCACATGCACCCGCATGCCGCTTCCGGGATCGTGGACGAGGACCAGTTAATGACCTTGGTAGCCCGAGCACGCGAGCGTGGAGAGCGCATCGTGATGAGCAACGGGTGTTTTGACATCCTGCATGCCGGCCATGTGTATTACCTCGAGGCGGCACGCAAGCTCGGTGATCGCTTGATCGTCGCAGTCAATGATGACCCATCGGTAAAACGCTTAAAGGGAGCAGATCGCCCGGTGAACCCCCTCCCCCGCCGCATGGTCGTGCTGGATGCGCTCGCGGCTGTGGATTGGGTGGTGCCTTTCTCGGAGGATACCCCAGAGCGCTTGCTCGGCCGTTTGCTGCCTGATGTGCTGGTAAAAGGCGGTGACTATTCTGCGGATCGGATCGCCGGTGCTTCCTTGGTCACCGCACATGGGGGTGAGGTGGTCGTGATCGACTATTTGGAAG
>JBOHHR010000286.1:0-8108 GCA_050725475.1 Gammaproteobacteria bacterium
GCTTCAATAGCGGACGTAATGTTTTAAAAATCTCTCTGACTATCGCTTAGTCAGAGAGATTACCATCCATGTTTGGCTCCAGTGGAGCGCCGGGTATTGGGCGAAGACTTCGGGAAGGAAGCGGGAATGAAAGCACGCTAGATTCGGGAGGGAAATCACCAAATGCCTGAGCTGAAAACACAGAGACCTGTACCATAGCACGTCGAAATTACTTATTCCAGCAGTTTCTTTGAGAGCCGCGAACCGTTTGAGGCGAGCTATCAGCACTCCGAGACCCTCTTAATCGACGTCGGCTATGCGCATTTATTCATCGGCGACGCCGATATCCTCGCCGCGCAGCTTGTCTGGCGTATGCGTTAAAAAACCTCTGCAAAAGTGTCAGGAGTCGGGAACACCGGGTGTACAATCAACTTCCGGTAGGACTGCCCGGTGCACGGAGATAATTACGATGAATAAGCGTTTGCCAGAGAAGCCGCGTCTTCCCCCGGAGCTGTATTGCCCGTCCCGATTCGGTGCCGCGGCCTTCATAAGCTACTGCGTTGCCTTGTTTATAGTGCCAGCCGCTTTGTCGCGATTTATAAGACACGGTTATTTCCATGATCAAAAGGTACACATTGAACCGGGCGTACTAGCGGCTTGCCATGGCGAGGTCGCCCTATCCATGCGGGACGCCAAGCGATGAACTACCGACGGAATTGCTAGGTACGTAAAAGGTTCGGTCACCTCCAGCGGCTCTGACGATAACTAAAATGGAGACTCGCAAACAAGCTAGCGAACACCCGGCACGCTCCGCCTCGCATATTCATGCGCAAATGCGCATAGACATTTCCGGCAATCAAGTTGTGGGAGTCCCGCACACCGACCATCGCATAGATTTGCCCCGCGACGTACTCGTGTTTCGTGGGACTGTCGTGTTCGGAGAACAGATATTCTTCTGGCGTCGTATGGTCCAAACGGGCAAGCAAGGCGGTACATTACGGGTATCTGCCGTGGCAAAAGCGCGCTAACTTTCATAGATCCCATCGGCTAGAAATCCAATGACACGTCTGCTGCGTATAGGAGATTGTAAGCAATCGTAGCAAATCGACTTTCGCGCCAGGAGTCAGCGGCTCGGGAACCCCCAAGGGCCGCTTAGCGTCTAAGTTGTTTAATCATTAACGAGTGAGGCGGCACCCATGTTGGAAAACAAGCTAAAGCCGTTGGCAAACGGCTTGATTTTGGTCGTGGCGTTTTCCCTTGCGCCATTGGCCAGCGGAACAGGGCTGACGACCCATCAAAACCATGGGAAGACGTATTATTACGACGGCAAACAGCTCCCCCATTACAATAGCTCGCGATACGGTGCTTGGGATCGTGGATCTGGCTATCGCGTACCGCGGAGGGACTACGGTTATCACTATGATCAGGGTTACTCCCGCGGTTATGACCAACCGCCCTATAACTACCACGGCCGCGCCTACTACCCATATAATCCGCAAGCGCACGAAAACACGGTCCCCCAAAGCCACGGCACGCAGGACTATTACCAAGGATACGACAAGGGCTATCACGACGGGTATCGTGGCGCCCCCAAGCCTCAGTCTGGAGGCGTTATCCATCTCTACAAGGGCACGCAATGGTGATGCGGTAAACAGCGCTCGGCGTTAGGGCACTGCGATTGGTTCAGGGTGCCCGGCGGGATGGGGTATACCGCTCCGACTATTCAAAACGGCTCTTCAGGAGCCGTTTTTTATTCCGCGGGAGAGTAAGATCCTCGGCACGCCACCCCCAGACGATCACAGAAGGCAACGGAGATGTTGAAACGCAGCAAAATCATCAAACTGCTGAAGGCCAGCGGGCCAATCGATCCGGTGCTGGTTAAGGGATGGGTGCGCACCCGGCGGGATGCTAAGGATTTTTCCTTCCTGGAGCTGAACGACGGGTCGTGTTTAAAGAACATCCAGATCATCGCCAACCCCGAATTGGAGAATTACCAGGAAGCGAGAAACTTAAACACAGGCGCTTGTGTTGCCGTGACAGGAACGCTCATCCCGTCACCGGCCGGCGGTCAACAATGGGAAATACGGGCGCGGACGATCGAGCTTCTGGGGACCTGCCCGGACGATTATCCTTTGCAGAAAAAACGCCACAGCGACGAGTTTCTGCGTTCCATCGCCCACCTGCGTCCACGCACCAACAAATACGGAGCGCTGTTTCGCATTCGCTCGCGGCTGGCGCACGCCATTCACACTTTTTTTCAGGAGCGGGGATTCAATTACATCCACACCCCCATCTTGACCGGTTCGGACTGCGAAGGCGCCGGCGAGATGTTTTCCGTGACTACACTCGACCTTAACAAGGTCCCGATGAAAGACGGCAAAGCGGATTTCGAGCAGGATTTTTTCGGCAAACCGACCAAGCTCACGGTATCGGGTCAGCTTTCCGGGGAGATGTTTGCCTTGGGCTTGGGCGAGATCTATACCTTCGGTCCTACGTTTCGTGCCGAGAACTCCAACACCAGCCGCCATATGGCCGAGTTTTGGATGGTGGAGCCCGAGATGGCGTTCTACGATCTGCAAGACGATATGGATCTGGGGGAAGCGTTTGTCCGTTATCTGGTGCGCTTCACGCTTGCTGAATGTGCGGACGACTTGGAGTTGTTTGCGCGCTTTGTGGATCAGTCGCTGCTCAGCACGCTCAGCAACATCGCCGACAACGAATTCGTGCGCCTGCCCTACACGCAGGCGGTTTCTCTCCTGCGAGAAAGTGGCGAAGCCTTTGAATTCGAGCCTGTGTGGGGCAAAGACCTGCAATCCGAGCACGAGCGCTATCTTACCGAACGGCACTTCAAGAAGCCCATCATCGTTTATGACTACCCCAAAGACATCAAGGCGTTTTACATGCGCCAGAACGACGACGGAAAAACGGTCGCTGCGATGGATGTGCTGGTCCCCGGGATCGGTGAGATCATCGGAGGCAGCCAGCGCGAAGAGCGTTTTGAGCGTTTGCAAAAACGCATCGAGGAGATGGGCTTCGACCCGAGTGATTACTGGTGGTATCTTGACTCCAGGCGCTTTGGCTCAGCCCCGCACAGTGGGTTCGGCCTAGGGTTTGAGCGTTTCCTGATGCTGGTGACCGGGGTTTCCAACATCCGCGACGTGATCCCCTTTCCACGCACGCCCAAAAACCTCGAGTTTTAGCCGAAGCGCACTGAACCCGCTTCCGCCCGATGCGTCTGCTCTTGCGCCGAATGAGCAAGGTTCGTCGGGACGCCGGTCGGAAGGCCTACTTCCCTCATAATACCGCCCGCCGCAGTTGCGGAAAGACCTTGGATACCTTGCCCAGCAGGTACTCGCCGTAGGTTCCGGAAAGCTCGTGCACGCTCATCCTATCCCAGCGCTCGTGCTCGTCTCTTGCTACCACCTCACCGGGTTCGATGGGCTGCACTTTGGCGTTGAAGTTGGGATCGAAGAAAAACGGAAACGAAAGTCGGTTGCGTTGTGTGGGACTCAGGACGCGGTGTGGAGTTGAGCGGTAGCGCCCGCCCGTCATCCGGTCCAGCATGTCCCCGAGGTTGCAGAGGAAGGCACCGGGGATGGATGGCGCCGCTATCCAGCCGGATCGCGACTTCACCTCCAAGCCACCCGTATCGTCCTGCTTCAGGATGGTCAGGACCCCGTAGTCCGTGTGTTCGCCCGCCCCCCAGCGCGGCTCATCCGCAGGCGATGGGGTCATCGCGGGGTAGTGGAAGATGCGAAACAGGATCAGCGGGTCCTGGGTGTAGCGATCGGCAAAATAGGAGGCCGGAAGGCCGAGGCTCAAGGCGATGCCCTCCATCAGCCGGTGGCCGAGGGCTGTCATGGCTGCCATATAGTCCAGCACGGTCTGGCGCAAGAGCGGGATCTGGGTGGGGAACAGGTTGCGGCCGTGCATGGGAGTGCCGGCCACGACGAGGGGATGATCGTCCTCAAGCTCGGCGCCGAAATACAGACCCTCCTTGCGATCGGGTTGGCCCGAGGTCAGCTCTCCGCCCAAAGGGAAGTAGCCTCGCCACGCCCGCCCCCCCAAGGCCATCCTGATTTCAAGTTTCTTCTCGATGTTTTGCGCGAAGAATTCTCGGCTCAATCGCTCCAAGCACTGCTGCAGCGATCCGTCTACGCCATGACCGATGATATAGAAAAACCCCCGCTCTCGGCAGGCTTGCCCGATCTCGGCGGCCACGCGGTGTCGGCCCTCGTTGGGCCCAATCAATGGGCGGATATCGATAACCGGCAGGCGGTAAGGCGTATTATTCAAGGCTGGAGCGTTCTCTATGCCATGATCGTTTTGCTCATCACCACTCGTCGGCACAGGAAACACAATCGGTCGTACAGTGCGATGATTGCATAGACTTCCCTGAACAGCGAGCAGTTCAGCGCACTAAGGGGTCGATGGAACCGATGGGCAATGCAGCAATTCTCTATCTTATATAAAGCATCTCGAAAAGGAGCTGTGCCATGCAAGAAATCGCGAGCGACATCTTCACCTGGTCCTGGTTTTCCGAGCCCCACGGCTATGATTTCAACGGCCACTTCATTCGCCACCCGGAGGGTAACCTGTGCATCGACCCGGTTAAGCCGAGCGAAGAAGACCTGGAGGCGATCGTCCGCCTCGGGGTGGGGCGGATCCTGCTCACCAACCGCAACCACGCGCGCGCGGCCAACCTGGTTCGGCTGCGCACCGGGGCAAAAACGGCCATCCACCCGGATGATGCGCACCACGCCCGCAACCAAGGGGCCGAGATCGATGGAGCGTTGCGAGTTGGCGAACAAATCGGTCCGCTCGAGGTGATCGGCGTTCCGGGCAAGTCGCCGGGTGAAGCCGCATTCTATTGGCGGGCGCATCGGATTCTGATCGTGGGAGATGCGGTGATCGGCAGCCCGCCCGGACGGTGTGGGTTGCTCCGGGAGGAGGTCATGGATGACGCGGTAGGCTTGAGGCAAAGCGTGCGGAAATTGTTGGATCTGGACTTCGACACGCTGCTCGTGGGAGACGGCGTATCCATTCTCGAGGGGGCGAGGGACAGGCTTAGGGAACTGGTGGATAGCTTTCCGGACTGAACGCAGGCCTTCGCTGGAAAATCGCTT
This sequence comes from Gammaproteobacteria bacterium, assembly GCA_050725475.1. GTDB lineage: Bacteria > Pseudomonadota > Gammaproteobacteria > JBOHHR01 > JBOHHR01 > JBOHHR01. Next base: position 5,106 of record JBOHHR010000286.1, read on the forward strand.
GACAAACATTTTAAGTGGGATGCAGGACTTTAAGTACCGATGTCGGTGGCCGATGCCTGCCTTGTGCGCATGGCCGAGATATATTTTGGTAGTGCCGTGGCGACCCTCGACAGCGATTTTGCCATCTACCGCAAACAGGGGCGTCAGGTCATCCCGCTGATCACACCGCTTGAGCGCTGAGGCTGAGTCTAGATGGGGATTTTAAGTCCCGAGGCTGCGCCAGGCAACGAAGCATGGGCAGCGTTTCATACGTATTTAGAAGGCTTCTTACAAAACGAATATACTAAGCTCCAAAAAGACAGCACGGTCGCTGCCGACTTACCGAATACTACCTGACATGGCTTTGGAAACAGAAAAGCTCAAGCGCCTGTTGCAAGACATCCTTGCCGCACATCCGGCCGTTAAGCTCGGCATCCTTTTCGGCTCTTGCGCGCGCGGGGACCCGCGTCGCGACAGCGACCTCGATCTGGCGGTCGCCGGGGAAAAAGCCCTGGAGCTCGAGCAGCGGATCCGGGTGATGGAAGACCTCGCGATGGCGACCGCAAGTCCCATCGACTTAGTGGATTTGCAAGCAGCCGGGATCCCTATCTTGCGCCAGGCACTGACTACCGGCAAGCTCGTTTATTGCAAAGACCGCCGCTTGTATGCGGAAATCATCAAACGCATGTTATTCGAGGAAGCGGATTTCATGCCCTACCGTCGACGAATTTTACAAGAGCGACGAAGGGCATGGATAAACAATTGATCGAGGAGAAACTCGAATCCCTGCGCCGCTGCGTGAGGCGGATAGAGCAAAAGTGTCCACCAAAAGCTGAAGCGCTGGATTCGGACTGGGATTTACAAGACATAATCGCGATCAACCTGACACGGGCGGTGCAGTTGAGCGTAGATATCGCGGCGCATATCTTCTCCGAAGCGGACGTTGAAGCCCCATCGACGATGGCCCAAAGTTTCGAAAGCCTCGCCAAGGCCGGCGTGATACCATCAGAGCTCGCGGCACGCTTGAAGAAAGCGGTCGGCTTTCGCAACATCGCGGTGCATAATTACCAGGCCATCGATTGGCGGATGGTGCACCTCATCTGCACCCAGCGTTTGGGCGATTTCAAAGAATTCGCGGCCTGTGTGATGAGCCGCATCGCTACATAAGCATTCGCCGAATAACGGCCTGCCCCATATTATACCGAGGTGCCGGGATGAGGCTTAGCGAAGAAGAGAAAGAGGCGATCAAGGGCGCGGTTAGACAAGTCTTCGGCGAGGACGCCATCGTGCGCTTGTTTGGCTCGCGCGTCGATGATCGGCGAAAAGGAGGCGATATCGATCTGCATCTGGAAGTACCGAAAGACAAGAGTTCATTGGCTTATGAGCTGCGATTCCAATTAGAGCTGCTGAAGGCGCTCGGGGAGCGGAAGGTCGACATAGTGCTCTATGCACAGGGAGCGGCGGTTAAATCTATCGATGAGATCGCGTTGCGGACGGGGATCCAATTGTGAACATCGATGACGAGGCACTGAATGCCTTCACCGAAAACCTTGAGTCGGCACGACAGGTTGCTCAACGCCTATCCTCCTCGATTGCGAGGCTCAAGGGTGTCTTCCCACTATCTTCGGATGTCATCAACGATATGGATGAGGCAGCCCAGGAGTCCTTAGACGCTTTTGTCAAACGCTTCGAGCAATTGCAGGACATCATCGAAGGGAGGTTGTTTCGCGCGATCGCATATCTTGAACAGGAAGATGTGACCAGGCTGTCGAGGCGCGATCTGACAATGCTCATGGAAAAATTGGGCGCGATCGGTTCAGCGGATAGTTGGTCAAGGCTTTCCCTGCTGCGGAACAAACTCGCGCACGAGTATCCGATGGACGCTGCAAAGCAAACCGAGCGCCTCAACGAAGCCTATGTTTCTGCAGCATCATTAGTCGAATCACTGACCAAACTGTGCGAGTACGTGGTATCCAAAGGGTTTGGGTCACGATAGATTTCTGCACACTGCATGTCATCCTATCTAGTGTTCCTGTTGCCCAACTTATCCCCCGGCGGTGCCGAGCGTGTGATACTCAGTCTCGCAAACAGCCTCTCTGCCAAATACAGGACCACCTCGCCGGCCTTGCGGTCGATGCGGGTGTTGACGTCCAGGGCGCGGCATCGGAATAGGGGACGTAATGCTGAGGGCGGGTCATAGCCCGCCGGCTGCGAAGAGGATGCGTTGGTGTTTTTCGGGGTCGCCAGCAGGTCTGCTGCAGCAACGATCTCGGCGCGCTGAGCGGCAGGGATTCGAACTCGGGACAGCTATACCAGCCTGCTAGGTGAAGAAGGCCTTTAGGATAAGCGAGGCGATGCCGCCAATGATGAGCGCCAGCATCCGTTGGAGGAGGGTGATCTTGCCGTCGACTGGCTCGAAGCGCGCCGCTATCTTGAGCTCCAACTCCTTGAGGTTGACCCCGAGATCTTTGATGTCGCTTTTGGTCGCTAAGGCGGTATCCAAGGCCTCGGCAAAGGTTTCCCGTTGCGCCTCCGCCATCGCCTTGGCCTGAGCCCCCGGGATCCCAGCCGCCTTGAGCTTTTCGACGAACTTTAGGGTATCAAAGGTAACCGTTGCCACGGGTCGAGTATAGCACGGCTCAACTGCGGGTCACGGAAGGCTGTGCGGGGACGCGGCCTCTGGCGGAACAAGTGACCCGCGTTCCCTCGCCCATCGACGGAAACGGGAAAAAATAGCGTCAGGGATGGATGGACGAGACTGACGTTAGTCCCCTGGCAACACGTCGAAATCGCTTGTTTCATCCAAAAAGGCTTCCTCGCTAACGAATCTTCAAACTATCCACTGTCATGCCCTGCCACCTAGAGAAAAGTCCAGTGCTAAGAATTATATAATCTACCCATTCTCATCCTGGAAAAAACGAATTCAATAGCAACGCCATGATCCCGCCCAATACCAACCCCACCATCCATTTCAACAGTAACAAGTCGCCTTTAAGCGGCGCAAGCTCAATCTGCAAATCTTTT
>JBOHHR010000287.1:0-4731 GCA_050725475.1 Gammaproteobacteria bacterium
ATTTTGATGGTGAACTGCGCGTGGGAAAGGTCTATCCCAAGTTTTGTTCCCCAAAAAGCGGTCACTTTTTTGATGAATTTACCGAGGCGCTCCGGATCGATTTGGGAGGTCACGGCGACGTTTGCCCACATGGACTGGACGCGACCCCAATTGGGCGCGATCAGTCGTCCTTGTTGATTGACAAATGGAAGCCATTTTTCATCGCCGTCGTGTCCTTTGTACGTGATGGCGAAGATTCTATCGTATCCCTCAAAGTGATCGTGCATGTACAAGCCGTGAGGCGTTATGCCGAAAATTACATGCGAGAAGACCATGGTTGTATCGCTAAGCGCCTTCACGATGCCCCCGAATTCTGAATCGGATGTGACCCCCAGCCGGTACAGCAGCCCGTAATGCACGGTGACATTGAGCTGCAGCACCAGAATAACGATCAGAAATTTGCTGATGCGGTGGGCGCGCCGTGCCAGCGTGCCCGCCTGATGTTGGTACCACCACTGCGAAAAAGGATCTTCCGGTGCGGGCCGCTCGAGCGGTATGGCGCAGCTTGTATCGCAAACCAAGCGCAGCCGGGTGTCGGCGATCCGGCGGTAGGTCCTGCTTGCGATTTGATAGATGCCGGGTGCCTTCAGCAGCAGCCCCAAGGCGGCCGCGGATCGCATCTTGAGCAGGATTTGGATATAGGTGTCGAGACCAAAATAAAATCTTCCTGCTCGGTCCAGGGCGTAAAGGTCTTGCAGCAACCGCTCATCGGAGATCGCGCACAGCTCAGGATACCGTCTGGCATGGGTCTGCATTCCCTTGAACTCGATCGCGCGCCACAGATCAAAGTGCTGGAACGTAATAACTGTGCGGTTACACAGAGGGCATTGCTCATCGTAGAACACGGTCAGCCGCGATTGCCTCAGCGCAAGCGCCACTCCCAGTCTGCGCCACCAGGAAAAAGGCACCATCAGAAGGTAATGGATCAGCATCCCAAAGCCAAAGGGATAGATGTTGAGCGAGACGATGATCCCCAGGTGAAAAGCGATGCCGAATACCAACAAGGGCACACGAAAGCGGCGAAAATAGAGCACAAAGATGAAAGCGAATTCAAAAACGAGAACGGAATAGCCGATTACTTTCTGCACAAGCTCGTTGTTCAATAGCCACGCGAGATCGATTCCTGACATGTAATAGGGCTGGGAAGAGGGCAGCCATGCCCCCATACCGTTGCGCCAGAACTCGGCATAGAGCTTGTGCACCGCGGAGTCGAAGTAGAGCAGCCCCAGCGAGATGGCGAGGGGGAGGTAATAGCAAAGCACCGAAACGCTCAGGGGGGGGTCGTAGTGTTCAGCCGTTGTGGAGTGTTTGAGCTTAAGCCGCAAACGATCCAGGGACAGAGCCCGTTCCGTCGGTAAAACGATCAAGAGCAAGCCGGTGCCGGTCATCAACTGATCAAAGCCGCCATCGAAGTCTTGCCACATCGGCGTAAACACGATGAAGACCACCCAAAACAGGTAATTCACGACTGCGGCCGCGCGGGTATACCGTCCGAGGACCAAATGCACGGCTGCGATTCCCCACAGCAGCAGCAAAAACGGGATCATGGGGGAAGCGACCTCGATAAAGGGAACAGGGTCGAACACGAGGTGGCCAAAATAGAGTAGAAAAACGACTTCGCTGAGCGCAACGAGGCCAAACAAAATGCGAAATAAGGCGAGTCCTGTTGCCGGAACCCGTTTTTGCAGCCCTTGTCTTACCAGACCCAAGAGGGTTTGATACATTGCGGATAGCCGGGAGTGGTTGATCGCGGAGGTGCGCGCCTCGGTTTATTTACGCCTGAGAGCTTCGAGCGAAGGGAGGTCGTGTTCCGCCGGAGCACAGGAGCGTTTCGCCGGGAGCGAAACGGCGTGCAAGCCCCGCAGGGGCGAGTCTCATGGATGAGACGAGCAACCGGAGTGTATAGTGAAATACATGAGGATTCCGAGCACCGCCGGAACACGAGATCCCGAGCGCAGCAGATTTTTTCACAAGCTCTGAGTTTAGGGCGCCGGAGGGCCACCTAATAAATGGTCGAGACGTAAGCGCTCGCGCTCGTCAAACAATCGCCTCTCACCCAGCCGAATCGCGATTAGGGTGCCGACCCCTGTGGCGAAGGTGATCAGAAACATCACTAGGATTTGATAGGTTACCGCTTCCAAGGGTGCCTGACCTGCGAGGATCTGGCCGGTCATCATGCCGGGTAAGCTGACGACACCGGCCGCGGCCATGGCATTGATAATGGGTATCATGGCGCTATGCACGCTCTGGCGCCGAAATTGTGAAAGCGCCGTGCGACCGTCTTGACCGAGCATCAGTCTCGCCTCGATGACGCCGCGCTGCTGGCAGGCTAGCTGCGTTAAGTTATCGAGCGCAAGCGCGATCCCGGTCATGGTGTTGCCCAGGATCATGCCGAGCAAGGGGATGGCATAGCGGGGTTCGTACCAAGGCTTGGCGTTGATAATAACCAACAGCGTCAATAGGGTCACCACGAAAGAGGAGACAAATAGACTGATCGCGCCCAAGCCGTAACCCCAAGGCCCGGCAAAGCGGCGCTCTTGTCTCGCCATCACCTCCCGTCCTGCGATCAACACCATAAACAGCGCGATCGCGGCCACCCAAAGGAGGTCGGAACGCGTGAACACAAAGCTCAATACCAAACCAACCAGCCACAGTTGAATGAAGGTGCGAAGCGCAGCGATCACCATCGATTTTCCTATCCCCAACCCAAGCTTTTGGGTGAGCAGAGCGAGTAGCATCACCAGCGCCGCGGCAAGGCCGAGATCGAAAACGCTGATGGCGATGGTTTCTTGCATCGCGCACGCTACCGCAGGCTGCCGTTCTCCAGACGGATGATCCGGCTTGCGATGCGTTCGGTCTGCGTGTCATCGTGGCTGACCCACAGTGCGGCCACGTGTTCCTCCGCCAGGTACTGCTTGATCAGAGATTCGACCTTGAGCGCATTGTCGCTATCCAGATTGGCGGTCGGCTCGTCTAACAGCAAGACCCTCGGTCTGTTGGATAGCAGTCTCAACAAAGCGAGGCGCTGACGTTCTCCGCTCGATAGCCGGTTCACTGGCCAAGCGAGGGCTGCGTCGTCAAAGCCTAAGGCGGCCAGATACGCAGTCTCCGCAGATCGAAAATGCTCACCCACGGATGCGAACCACCAATGCGATTCCGAAGGTAACAGGGCGACGTTTTGCCGCCATTGGACGGGAGGGATCGCTTGCCGAGTCTCACCGTTTAACCGGACTTGGCCGGTATTCGGGTCAAGGTCCGCTAAGGCCCGCAGCAGCAGGGTTTTGCCCGCTCCGGAAGGTCCCTGGAGGATGACGATCTCTTCGGCGTTTAGGCTAAGCGATAACGGTCCGAGATGACGGGTGCGCAACTGCGCTACATAGAGTAGCACAGGCGTTTCAATGGGCGTGTGGGCCAAGGGTCTTTAGAAAGGACTCGCCGTACGCACCCGAGCCGCACAGCTTGCGGAGGGAGTTGGACGGTCTGCGGATCTGTCGGAATAGGAGACAAAGCACTTTTAGGCGACCTTCAAAAACTCATGCAATCGTGCGATCCCAAGTACATGTCCGCGCTCATTGATAACGGGCACGACGTTCAGAGGGCGATCTCGTGCCTCCATGAACTCGAGCACTTCCACCGCGGGAATCGATGGCGACACGGTCGCCGGGGAAGAATTCATGATTTCTCTTGGACGCAGTGCAAACACCGCTTCACGATGCTGCGCAAGAAGCCGGCGTACGTCGCCGTCGGTAAGAATTCCACCTAGGGTTCCGTCGCCTTGAAGAAAGATTACGATCCCGTGGCCGTAACGCGACAGCGCGACCAGCACGTCCTCCATGCTGGTGTTATTCGCGCTCAGCACGGCACACGCCTCGGCGGGAATCATGAGATCCTCAACCCGCAGCAGCAGCCTTCGGCCTAGGCGCCCGCCGGGATGATAAAGGGCAAAGTCCTTGGGCTGGAAGTCCTTAAGCTTCATCAGTGCCATCGCGATAGCGTCCCCGATCGCCAGGGTAACGGTGGTGGAGGCGGTCGGTGCGAGATCAAAGGGGCACGCTTCTCGTGGGATCTGATAGTAGAGGATAACATCAGCCGCCCGAGCCAATGTGGATCCGCGATTGCCGGTGATCGCGATCAGGCGTGCGCCAATCTTGCGCAAAGCGGGCAGAAGATCATTCAGCTCTTCACTTTCCCCGCTTTTTGACAATGCGATCACGACGTCACTTGGTGTAACCTGGCCTAGATCTCCGTGTAATGCCTCCGTAGGATGCAAGAAAATTGCGAGCGTACCGGTACTGGCGAGCGTCGCGGCAATTTTCTGTCCGATTAGGCCGGATTTTCCCACACCGGTCAGAACGACTTTACCCTTCGCGGCAAGGATGATTTTGACCGCATCCACATAGGCGTCGTCGACCCCGGCGAGCAGATGCCCGAGTGCTTCCGCTTCGATCTGTATCGCTTCACGGATTATGTTCTTGATGTCCGATGTGTCGGCTTGCATAACCCCTTGTGCTCGACTCTGTTTAACGATAGCCGGCTCCCGATCGGTGCCCGCAGGGTAGGGACGGGCCGGCGCTGGAAACTGAACTGACTGTCGGCGGCGCTTCCTTATTCGTCATGACTTTTCAACGGCACCTCGAAAAAGGGCCTCTATCAAAGGGCAATCCGGGAGAGTCCCGTGCGCACAGCGGGCGA
>JBOHHR010000288.1:0-5348 GCA_050725475.1 Gammaproteobacteria bacterium
GGCGCTATTCTCGTCGTTTTAATCCTGCTGTTTGGCCCCGTGTCCGGGGCCCATTTCAATCCGGCCGTCACTATGGCTTTCGCCCTTCGCCGCCAGATCAATGCAAAGCAGACCTCGGCCTATGTGATGGCCCAGGTCGTGGGGGGTATGCTGGGCGTGGTCGTCGCCCATCTCATGTTCGAGATGGCCGCCGTGAGCGTCTCATCCACAGCCCGTACGGGCTCTGGGCAATGGTTCTCAGAAGCGGTGGCTACGTTCGGTTTAGTCGGCACGATCCTTGGCACGTTGCAATGGCGCCCAAGTGCTGTGCCGTATGCCGTCGGGCTCTTTATCACCGCCGCTTATTGGTTCACGGCATCGACGTCCTTTGCCAATCCCGCAGTCACCGTGTGCCGCCCCTTAACCGATACGTTCTCAGGCATTGCGCCCGCACATGTTCCCGCTTTTGTCGTCGCGCAGCTTGTCGGCGCATCGGCGGCTGTTGCTTTTTTTGCTTGGCTGCTGCCGAGAAGAGAGTTCACTCCGAGACCAAACAACGTTTCTGGAGACTCCGAAGCCGGCCCGGTGTAGGTAAAATACTTATTTATGGGAAGGACGAACGAATTACGCTTGCGCTCGCCGCTTGATCGTTTTAATGTAACCGTAAGTGGCTATACTTGCGCATCTTCGGCCCACAGGGCCGTAACTGTTCACAGTGGAACGATTTACGAAAGGAGGAAGAGATGAAGCAAGTCGCAACCGCAACCGTGCTTGCTCTGGTGTTGGGCGTGGCCGCCGCAACAGTCACAGCGGAGGACAAGCCGGGCCGGAACCGCGAGATGTCGGCCGAGGAGAAGGCCATGATGGAGGCCTGGGAAAAGGCGGCCAAACCTGGGCCGCAGCACCAGTGGTTGGCCAGCAAGGCGGGGAAGTAGGAGTTCACGGGCAAGTTCTGGATGAGCCCCAAGAAGCCACCCACCGACCCACCGGCGTCGTGGAGCGCGAGCTGATGCTGGGCGGCCGGGTCATCGCGGAGAAGGTCAAGAGCACCTATATGGACCAGCCGTTCGAGGGTTACGGCCTCACCGGTTACGACAACGTGTCCAAGCAGTTCTGGAGCACCTGGAACGACAGCATGGGCACCGGGATCATGGTGAGCACCGGGATCATGGTGAGCACCGGGCAGTGCGACGACAAGGGTGCCTGCACCCACAGCGGCTGCTACATGGACGCGATGACCAACGCCAAGAAGACCGTGCGCATGACCTCCGCGAAGAAAGTCCGGATCGGGAGGTCCACCGGTTCTTCGAGAAGGGCCCCGATGGCAAGGAGTTTAAGTCCATGGAGCTCATCTACGTGCGCCGTAGGCCGCCCCTTTGTGCACCCGCGGGGCGGTGGCCAACCATCGCCCCGTGGGATTCCTTATCAAGTACATTGCGGCGCCCCACCAATGCGTCAGCGAGCGTGGCGGCAGCGGGATGCGCAACGTGGGTTGCTCATTGTGGCAGCGGCGGACGCGCGATCAGCCTCGCCACGTCGCGCAAGATGCGTGGAGTATTCATTCCGCCGGGAGAAGCGAGATATTTAGGACGCCACACGGGGCTGAGCTTTTCCTCGTAGCGGCGCAGGCTTTCGATGTCACGAAAGTGCTCGCTTTGGCGGAAGATTAGCTTGCCCACCCGTTGCCACAACGGAGCCAAAGGGTGCGTTTGCAGGCTGGCAAGTGGAGCCGTGCCCAGGTTGAACCAGCGGTACCCCCGATTCCAACCCCCTAATATCAGCTCGATGATCATAAAATCCAGAGCGTGTTTAGGTGCATCTGATGCGTAGCGCATGAGGTCCAGAGCTAATTCGTCTTTATCCGCACTTGCCCACAATACGGCAAAGGCCACGATACGGCCGTTCACACGCAGTAGGGCACAGGGAAAATTCGAGACATAGTCGGCATCGAAGAAACCCTTGGCGAATCCGCGTTCTCGGATCTGGGTGCTCGCCAGCCATTCGTCGGAGATGCGCTTTAATTCCGGGAGCACCGCCGGTACCCGATAGGAATTGATGATGTCGCAGCGCGCGCCTTGTTGGCACAAGGCCGCATGTGCCTGGAGCAGATCAGGGCTTACCCCATGCTCTAACCGAAAGCCTTGCAACTCCACCCGAGCCTCATCACCGAGTTTGAGCAGAGACAAGCCGAGATCGATGTAGCGCGTCAACTTGTCGGCATCCACCATATAGAAAACCGGCCAGCCGCCGTGTCGATCGCACATATTGGTATACGCAAGTAAGAGCTGTTCGTGCTCCTCGAGCGGTCCTACCGGGTCCCCCAAAGAAACCCAGCTTCGGCCCTGCACCTGGTACATGATGAACGCCTTGCCGCTGTCGCTGAACAGCAGGCGCTTGTCCCCCAACACAGCCAGATTCCCGCGTGTGTCGGGCTCTTCCTTGACGATGGCGCGGATGCGTTGTAGCTCTCCTTTGCTCGCAGGTTGCGACTGTGGTTCAGGCCGTGCCAGCCTGGCAAAACTGACCAAGGCAACCAGAACGGCCAAAGTAGAGCGCAAAAAGCGCGCGTAATCCCCGTCGTAGGAAAAGTGTAGCCACAGATCGCCTGAATACTCTATGCCCTTATAGCAAAACAAGCCCAACCAGATGGTTATCGCCAGGATCCCAGTTAAGGTCGAAAGCCACTCCACGGAAAATCCCTGTTTAACTACGGAGCCTTCTCTAGCAAACTCCACGCGGGTAGATAAGAGAATGGCCAAAACCAGCGCCAAGATGATCGCTTCGTGATAGTCAAAGCCTTTTATTAAGGACACCATAATCCCGAGGCCGAGTAAAATTGCCGTGAGGTCATATGCGGCCGCCAGCCGGCGGGCCAGTCCCCGCGCCAGTACGATCAGCCCCACTCCAGCGACGCTGCCGGTGACATGCGTAAGCTCGATCACCCACAGCGGTACGAAGGAACTCAGTGCCCCCATACGCTCCTCGACTGACGGAATAGCCCCCGAAAAAAGCAACACGATTCCGGCGAATACGATCAGCATGGCCATAACCTGGGGTCCCAGCTCCGCCAACCAATCCAGGGTGGTGAGATGTAGTCGGGTCAAGCGAGGACGCTGCAAAATCATCTCGTGGACCGCAAGCAAAACGGCGGCGAGCACCAGTGGGGCTAAGTAATAAACGCAGCGGAACAGCAAGATCGAACCCAGCAGGGCAGCGGGAGGAATATGCGGCAATCCCACCAGCAACACCGTTTCAAATACCCCGATCCCACCGGGGACGTTGCTCATGCTGCCCGCGATCAGGGCTAAGGCGAACACCGCCAAGAAGGAAAAGAAATTGGTCTCGGCGAAGGGTGGCAGCAAAACGTAGATCAGGCTTCCGACCAGCACAATATCAATGGTGGCTAGGCTAAGCTGGGTTAACGTGGTATTCGCCGAAGGCAGCCTGAGTGACCAGTTTTGAGTGCGTATGGTGAGAGGTCGGATAGCTGTGTAGGCTATATATGCGGCGAGCAGCACCAGCATGGTAGAACCTAGTGCTTGCCTAAGCACGTAAGAAGACGGGACGGCTTTTTGCGTCAGGTCATCTGCCCCCAAAATCAATGAGACCGCTAACACGAACCCCATCCCCAGCACGGAGGTGAGGGAGCACATCGCCGTGACGCCCGCGATTTCCAGGGTGGACAATCCGGCGGGCGCGTACACCCGATAACGGACCGATCCCCCGGTGAGCAATGCGAAGCCGATGTTGTTGCCGAAGGCAGAGGCGAGAAAAGCAGCCAAAGCAGCACGCGGATAAGGCTGCGGGCGCCTAATATGGTTGAGCGCCACCACATCGTAGCCAGTCACGATGAGGTAGCTGGCGGCCGTGACCAGCACAGCCCGCGGGATCGAAGAGGCCGGCAGTTGCCGAAAATGATGCAGCACGTCCGTGAGCTGGATCGCATGCAGGGTGCGATACAAGACCCAAAGCGCAAGGCAGACGATAGACAGGCTGATCAAGGCCCCGATGGGGGCGAAAAGGCGTTTCATCGCTTCCATGCGCCCGCTGTCCCAAAGGCTGGATACCGCACTCACGACCTGGACCTTGCGCCGTGCCTCAGAGCTTGTGAAAAAATCTGCTGCGCTCGGGATCTCGTGTTCCGGCGGTGCTCGGAATCCTCATGTATTTCAATATACACTCCGGTTCCTCCGCTCCGGCGGAACACGACCTCCCTTCGTTCGCGACGATTTTTTCACAACCTCTCAGGGAATGATCGCCGTTTGCTTTTCTTGATTTGCCATGCCCAATTGCGCGGACGCTGTTTTGCAACCTCATGTTAGCATACCGGCGGAACACCCGCAGGGTATGCCCGAAAGCGTGAACGTAATAGAATGCGCCACCCGACATTAAGACCTAAACAATGCTCCGACCCACAGATGATCTGCGAATACGCTCGGCCACTGAGGTGATCCCGCCATCCGAGCTGTTGCATGAGCTGCCGGTCTCCGAAAGGGCCGCTGAAACCGTATCCGAAGCGCGCGAGACCATTCAAAGAATATTGCGCGGGGAAGATAAACGTTTATTGGTTATCAGCGGCCCCTGCTCCATCCACGATGTGGAAGCGGCGCGAGAGTATGCAGAACGCTTGTTGTCTCTAAAGCAGTCTTTGCAGGCCGATCTGTTCCTGGTCATGCGGGTGTATTTCGAGAAACCGCGCACGACCGTTGGTTGGAAAGGTTTGATCAACGATCCTGGGTTGGACGGAAGCTTTCGCATCAATGACGGCCTGAGACTCGCTCGACGCTTGTTGCTCGACCTAGGGGACATGAGCGTGCCTGCGGGCACCGAATATCTGGACCCTATCAGCCCGCAGTACATCGCGGACTTGATTGCTTGGGGCGCGATTGGGGCGCGCACCACGGAAAGTCAAGTGCACCGCGAGCTCGCCTCGGGTCTTTCATGTCCCATAGGCTTTAAGAATGCGACCGATGGCGGGCTGCAGATCGCGGTAGATGGCATCGTCTCGGCCTCCCATGCGCATCATTTTCTGGGTGTCACTAAATCCGGGCACTCCGCCATTGTGTCCACACAGGGCAATCCCGACTGCCACATTATCCTGCGGGGAGGAAACGGCAGCCCCAATTACGATGCCGATAGCGTTCAGAAAGCCGCTTTGCGGCTGCAAAAGGCGGGATTAAGGCCCCAAGTCGTCATCGATTGCAGCCACGCCAACAGCGGCAAAGACGCCGAGCGCCAAGTACTGGTCTGCCAAGAGGTCGCAGCGCAGATCGCGGGAGGCGAAACGCGGATCCTGGGCGTCATGTTGGATAGTCACCTAATTCCGGGTCGCCAGGATCTCGTTTCCGGCAAAGCCTTAACCTATGGCC
>JBOHHR010000289.1:0-4254 GCA_050725475.1 Gammaproteobacteria bacterium
AGGGGCACCAATCCCGAAACCTCGGCCATCCCGCCCGGCAACGCATCGGTGGCATTAATGCGGCCACGCTTAGCGGACAGGTCAGAGGTGATATCACCCATATTTGCACTCGGCACGGTGATACGGATCGTTACAATCGGCTCCAAAATCACAGGTTTTGCTTTTCTGACAGCGTCTATGAAGGCTTTCTTGCCCGCGGTCACAAAGGCGATCTCCTTAGAATCGACTGGGTGGTGCTTGCCGTCGTTTACCGTCACCTCTATGTCCTCCATCTTATACCCTGCAATCACGCCGTCCTCCAAGGCCTGGCGGATCCCCTTTTCCACCGCCGGAATAAACTGCCTGGGTATCACGCCACCGACCACGCCGTCGACGAACTCGAATCCGCTGCCTCTAGGCAAGGGTTTGACCCGCAGAAACACCTCGCCGAATTGCCCCGCGCCCCCGGTCTGTTTTTTGTGCCGATGATGTCCATCGGCTTGGACGGTAATCGTCTCGAGGTAAGGGATCTTTGGGGGGCGGGTCTCAACCTCAACGTTATAGCGCTCTTTCATGACCTCCAAAACCACCCGCAAGTGAAGATCGCCAATACCCCTAATCACCGTCTCGTTAAGAGCGACATTGTGCTCAATCCTAAGGCTGGGGTCTTCGGCCTGTAATTTCGTCAGGGCATCGGAAATCTTTTGTTCGTCGCCCCGACTCTTAGCTTCAATCGCCAACCCCTGCATCGGTTCGGGTAATTTTAGCAATGGCACATGAATGCGATCTTCCTCATGAGAGTCATGAAGTACCGCGTTAAAATGGATATCATCGACTTTGGCCACGGCGCAGATGTCGCCGGGGATCCCGTTAATCGCTTCAATATGGTCCTTGCCGAATAGATTCAGCAAGTGGCCAACCTTAAACGGCTTGCGCCCATCGCCGATGTAAAGCTGACTATCCTTGGTGACCGTTCCTTGATGGATGCGAAACGCTGCCAAGCGCCCCACAAACGGATCGATAGATACCTTAAACACGTGGGCCAAAACGTGCCCCTGCGGATCGGGGTTAAAAAAAACTTCTTTTGCTTCCTTGCCTTCTCCCTTAAGAAACACCGGGGGATTACCCTCGGTCGGATTCGGCATCAATTCGGCAAATACTTCGAGCAGCTCGGCCAACCCCGCCCCTGTTTCGGCGGATGTGAACGTTACCGGGATGAGATGGGCCTCGCGCAAAGCTTTCTCGAGCGGCTCATGAAGCTGCTGTGGGTTGATCTCCTGCCCCTGCTCTAGGTAAAGCTCCATGAGTTCCTCGTCCACCTCGACCACTTGATCGATGAGCTGGGTATGCGCTTGCTCCACCGACGAGAAGTCGGTCTGCTCCACACTCGGTCGAAAGAAGCAATCCACCACGCGTGCTCCCCCTTTGGCGGGCAAGTTAACCGGCAAGCACTCGTTGCCGAAAAGCTCGCGGATATGGTTCAAACAGGCTACCAGATCCGTCTCTGGTGCGTCGATGCGGTTGATGATAATGATCCGATCCAAGCCACGCTGTGCAGCCCCTTCCATCATCCGCTGCGCCACCATTTCTACCCCCGTCTGGGCGTTGATGACGACAGCAACGGTTTCCACCGCGCTGAGGACGGACAGAGCACGTCCAATAAAGTCCGGGTAACCCGGCGTATCAATCAGATTAATGCGCTTTCCGTTGTGGTCAAAGCTGATAATTGCGTTTTCCAGAGAATGGCCGTGGTTCTTCTCCATGGGATCGAAATCGCTCACGGTATTTCCTTTTTCCACCGCGCCGCGTTTTCCAATAATACCCGCCTCACCAAGCAGCGCTTCCACCAGGGAGGTCTTTCCCACGCCGCCGTGGCCAACCAAGGCGATATTTCGGATATCTTTTGTCGTGTACTGCACCATTTATTGGACCTCCGAGCGCTTTTTTTTCTGCCTTTCTTGCCGTCGAGCTCCGCAGTGTATAACGCTTACCTCAATGCCACAGAGGTCTGTTGCCGAAACGAGAAATCCGTAACACAGGGGCATAGACCCAGGAACGCTGGTGGGTTCTTTCCCGCGTTACCCGGCGTTTGCGCGATGTTGCTCACGTTAAGGGTGGCTACACGGTTACTTTGGCCGATTGCTGAGTATCTGAGACGCGAGGAACTCCGCTGCATTTCGGCACAGCTATTAAATACAAGGGCTAGGCACCCCCCGGGGCGCTTTGGCCCCAGATGATTGGCGGGGCGAATGTGACGAACGCCAGTGGCTCACGGCCTCTGGCGTTCTCCAACAAGTAGAATTAACGCTTACTTCTTTAGGATGATCCAGCCACAGATCAGACAAAAGAGAAGCACGACAGGAGCGAATACCGCTGGTTCCATTTCTTACCTCCTCTTATTCTTTATCATCGTCGGGTTTGCAATACGGCCTCAGCCATTTTATGACCGTAGACCTTGTTCGCGTGAGAAACCAAAAGTGTCTAACTCACAGCTTTCAACGCATATGATATTTGTCTCAGGGAAGAATTCAAGCACATTTTGCGGTTTAACGTAGAATTAAGTCGCTACCGAGGTCCTTAAGCCTGAAAATCCGTATACAGAGATTTTCGGGTAAGGGGAAAGCGGTCGCACTGCGGGCGGGAGAAAACTACTTGAAAAAGTTGGAGATCGCCAACCCGAAACGCCGCGAGTGATCCACAAAGATACAAGCGCCACGCGCGAAAAAACTTCGGTCCGCGATCTGCTACAATCCGCTCCTGCTTAGCCTCGAAGCGCTGTAGCCACGCTTCCAAAGTTTTCACATAGTGCAGCCGCAAGTTCTCAACATCCCATGCAGCAAAAGACCAAGGCTCCAGAATTCCCATTACTTCCTGCAAGCTGGGAGCATAGGTACCCTGAAAAATACGCTTGTTAATCCAGAAATTGGTTGCTGCCGGCCGGCTACGTCCAATGCTGTGAATCAGTCCTCGCCCGCGATCGGTCAAACAGGAGTCGATCACGCCGCCAAACGCCGAATAGTGTTCTTTGCCTACGTGCTCTAACATGCCTACAGAAACAAATACGTCGCATTCGCCGCGGATGTTTCGGTAATCGTCCTGCACAAGCTCGACTTGCGCGCTTAGCCCAAGCCGCGCAGCCTGACTGTGTGCAAACCGCAACTGTTCCAAGGAGGTGTTGTACGCGATGACCCGCGCGCCATAACAGCGGGCCATATGGATGGCGAGTCCACCCCAACCACAGCCAGCCTCTATCACCCGCTCACCCGGTGCCAAGCGCAGCTTGCGGCAAATGTGATCCATTTTAGCGGTCTGAGCCTGGTCCAAATCCGTTCCGGGCGTCGAATAGTAGGCGCAGGAATATTGCATTGCCCGATCTAACCACAACCGGTAAAAATCGTTGCCGAGGTCATAATGCCGGGTCAACACCGCCTTATCCACTGGGGCATGCTGGAAAAGAGCTCGCAACGCAGGCAGTAGACCAAAGCCTCGATCGACACCAAGTCGGTACATGTGTTCGAGAAATCGCGTCAGATCGCCCTCTACTTCAAGCTCCTCACGGCTGTAGAGATCTCCGAAACCCACCACGGGATCCATTAATAAGCGAAAAACCACATCACGGCGGCGCAGTCTTAAGCGAAATGCGGGAGCCCCGGGGTCTCCGACCGTTTCGCCATTCGACAAAATCAGGGTGACCGGGGGATTTTTTGCCGCTTTGAGCAAATATCTCGCGCCGCACCGCTCCATCGGACTCGGGATCCTTTTTTTATCTATCATTAGCTCGGGCGTGCTCATAAACTCAAGCGGCTCATAGCCGCAACCAGCCAGTTTATCACCACCTACTGATAACCCATTGTCGACAGCTAGGGTTATAATGGGCCTGTTTCAGACAGGGTTTTGCTGAGGAGGGCCAAATGCCACTTCAGAAACTGCAAGAGTTCCTCGATCGCCACCAGGTCAAGTACGTGACCATAACTCATTCTCGAGCCTATACTGCCCAGGAGGTCGCACAATCCGCGCATGTTTCCGGAAAAGAGTTGGCAAAGACCGTCATGGTCAAACTCGATCACAAGTTGGCGATGGCGGTGTTACCGGCCGCACGCCAAGTCGACTTTGGACGCTTGCGGCAAGGCACCGGGATAGATAGCGCAGAGCTGGCGGTGGAGGAAGAGTTCAAGGACGAGTTCGCGGGGTGCGACGTCGGCGCCATGCCTCCTTTTGGAAATCTCTACGGGATCCCGGTGTTCATATCCCGCGATCTCACCAGAGACGAGAGCA
>JBOHHR010000290.1:0-2792 GCA_050725475.1 Gammaproteobacteria bacterium
GGGTCCAGGTCAAAGGTAAATACAAGCCCTTGGATCTGTACGAGGTGTATAGCGCGGATCTGCCCGAGTTTCGATCCCTGAAGCAAGAGACCCAGGAGGAATACGAACAGGCCTTAGCCCATTTCTATGCACGGAAGTTCGCCGAAGCACAAGCCAAGCTATTTCGGATCTTGCAGAAAAACCCAAGGGATAAAGTCGCCTGGCATCATCTGATGAAGGCCACCGAGTGTCTTGATAACGGAGTTCCTGAGAATTGGACCGCGGTCACAGTGATGGCGAGCAAATAAGCGGCGGATGTTTTGGGCTCTTCTTCTTTGCCACCTGGTGGCGGATTATCCGTTGCAAAGCAACGCCATCGTTCAGGCCAAGACGCGTCTGCCGGGATTGATATGGCATGTCACGATTCATCTGATCACCATGCTGGTGGTCATCCTGGGGCTTCTGGGCTCGGATTGGTCGGTGGCCTTACCGGCGATTGTGGTCCTCACCGGCCTTCATTTTGTGATCGATCTGTGGAAGAACGTTCTTTCAAGGCTTAGACCCCGCTGGGTGATCTTCAGCTACCTGAAAGACCAGGTGCTCCACCTCCTCTCTATCTTAGCGATCGCCTACTGGGCGGAACAATCGGGCGGGCCGTCCATGTTTATCAACCAGACGACTTGGATAGTTCCCATAATCGGTTTTGTTTTGGTGACGCACGCGTGGTTTATCACGGAGCGGGTATTGGCCCACAGAAACGAGCCGTATCAGGAGTGGGTCAACGAGCAGTCGTGGTCGCGCATGGTCGGGCGGGCAGCGATGTTCAGCGCGTGGTTTGCGGGATGGAACCCGTGGGGTTTGCTGCTTGTGCTGTGCGGCCTCGCCTATCATTGGCTGGATCTGGCTGGGGTCTACCGCTTTAGAGCCTTGGCCACCGACGGTTGTGTCGTAGCCGTGGTGCTGTCTGTTTTTAGCTGGTCATTGGTATAAGTTGAGGGTGTTAAGATGATGATCTCGGGTCAGCAGCAACCTCGACGGGCCGCTGATTGCATACCTTTCCTTGCCAAAACGGAGCTGTTTTCCGAGCTATCGGCCTCCGAAGTCGAATCCTTGGCTCGTCATATGGAGGGGCGTGCTTTAGCCCAAGGGCAGTTTTTGATCCGGCAGGGCGAGCCGGGCGACAGCCTTTATCTGGTCTTTAAAGGTCTCTTGCAGGTCACACAGCGAAACGCCCGCGGGGAGGAAGTTCCTTTGAACCGCATCGGTCCGGGGGCAAGTGTGGGGGAGATTGCGCTGCTGACCGGCGAGCGGCGGAGTGCCTCCGTTTACGCATGCCAAGACACCGTGCTTCTCGCCCTTCCCAAGACTGCCTTCGAGCACATTCGACAGACTTCGCCCCAGGTAAGCGCCCGCTTCTCCCAGATCATCGTCGAGCGTATCCAAAAAGCAGAGCTAAGAAACCTGCTGTATGTGAGTGAACTGCTTAAAAACATGGGCGAGGCCACGTTGCGGGATCTGGAAGGAGAGCTTGAGTTGACCCTTTTTGGGAGCGGAGAGTGCCTCATGCGCGAGGGCGAAGAGAGCGACTGCAGTTATATCGTGGTCAGCGGCCGGCTGCGCGTGACCAACCCTCACGCCGAAGGCGGAACCCGACTCATTTGCGAACTCGGGCGCGGCCAGACGGTTGGCGAAATGGGCATTTTGACCGGCGCCAAGCGCGCCGCCACGGTCACCGCCACACGAGACACCCTAGTGGCAAGACTCTCGCTAGCGGCATTCAACCGGCTGTTGCAGAAGCATCCCCAGGACATGGTCAGGCACTTTGCGAGCGAAGCGGTGAACCGCCTGTGGATGCAAACGTTAGGCACGTTTCGCAACCAAAGCGATGTGGCCAACATAGCGATTGTTCCCACGGGGCAAGGGGTGAGGCTCACGCAATTTACCCGACTGCTCGCCGCAAGCCTGGGCGCACACGGGTCCACGTTGCACCTGAATAGCGAGTCTTTGGATGATTACCTGAGCCCTAGCGGGATCGCGCAGACGCCAATAAACGATCCCAACAACGGCAACATCGCGCGCTGGCTAAACCACCAAGAATGCGCCCATCGATTTATTCTCTATCAAGCCGATCCCGGCCCTACGGAGTGGACCAAGCGCAGTCTGCGCCAAGCCGATCGGGTCTTGCTGGTAGGGGAAGCGGGTTCCTCACCGAAACGATGCGAAATAGAAGAAACGCTCTTGCTCGATCCCCGTTACCGGCACTTGCCGAAAATCCTAGTCATCTTGCATGAGACCGACAGCGCGCCCTATAACAATACCGAAGCCTGGCTTAAGGAGAGAGATCCACGGTGCCACTACCATGTCTGCCCTTCAGAGGGGAACGATATCGCCCGTCTGGGACGTCTGTTGATCGGCAAGGGCGTGGGCTTAGTGCTCGGTGGCGGCGGCGCCCGCGGGTTTGCCCATATCGGCGCGCTGAAAGCCTTACACGAAGCCGGGATCTCCATCGACAAACTTGGTGGCACCAGCATAGGTTCCATTATTGGCGCCATGGCGGCATTGCGTTGGGACTATGCTACGATGCTTGCGCGGGCCATTTCCTTTAATTATCGCATGGACTACACCTATCCAGCGGTCGCTTTGACTGCGGGGAACAACATCACACACGGGCTCAAGAAAGGTTTTGGCGATCAGAAAATCGAGGATCTTTGGATCAATTTTTTCTGCGTGAGCACCGATCTGAGCACGGGTCGCCAGTGGGTCCATGAGCAGGGGCTGCTATGGAAATACGTGCGGGCGAGCATGTCTATCCC
>JBOHHR010000291.1:0-4396 GCA_050725475.1 Gammaproteobacteria bacterium
TAATTAAACCAACGATGCTATTATAACGTAACAAGTGGCAACCACAACAAAAAGCAAGAGCGGACGCCCCCCAAAATTTCGCGGGCCGCGCCGTCCCATCACGGTGACACTACCCGAAGGCACCCTCACTCGCCTTGCCTCAATCGACCCGGATCGCGCCCGCGCGATCGTAAAGGCGACGGACACGATAATGCCGCTTGACGCGGAGCCGCACAAGCAGGTTGAACTGGTGGAGGTCGCTCCCGGGCTGGGCATTATCATCGTTGGCCCTAGCCGACTCTTGCAGAAGATCAAATGGCTCCGATTAGTGGAAGTGGCCCCGATGCGATTTCTCCTCACGATTCCCTCAGGCACTTCGGTCGCCTCCATAGAGGTCGCCATCACGGATCTTCTCGATGACGTTAAGTCGTACGACGACTGGGAACATTCCATCCTGACTCAGCTCAAGGATTTGATCCAGACACTGCGCCGTCGGGGCCGGCTCTCGAAAGCGGAGATGCTGTTTATCGACACGCGGGCCATGGGTGTCAGAACCGCCGCGGAGCCCGAGCCGTGAAACTCGGTCTCAACCCCGTTTTTACGAATTTACAAGAGGTAATGCCAATGGGACAACTAACTCAGCTCTTAGCAAGGGCACACTTGGCCATGGGAAATCGGCACACAGAGAAGGCCCGGCACCGCGCGGGTCCCGAAGCGGAGCGCTCGTTCCAGTCCGCCTATCAACGCTATGCCTCCGCCCTGGCTGGCAACAACCGCTTGCAGGAAGCGGCAACGAACTGGGGACGCGCCCTGTACTATGCGGCACAAACCAAATCGGGCAAGGAACAGGGAAACCTTTTGAAGCAAGCCCGCGAAAAATTCGCACTCGCACACGAGATCGACCCCAACGACGGAACATCCTTGTACCACTGGGGAATGGCGCTTGCGCAGCAAGCCGCCCGCGGAACTACGAAGGGTTCCGATGATCGATATCAGGCCGCCTACGAAAAGTTCTCCCAAGCGCTGACCCGCAATGAGCAAGATCACCAGCCGTTGCACGGATGGGGCTTGGCCCTGTATCAGCAGGCGCTTTCGCAGCCAGGACCTGAAGCGGACGGACTGTTGCGAGCCGCTTGTGAGAAATATTCGGCCGCGGCGCGGATCAAATCTGATGGAGCCCAAATATTAAACGACTGGGGCGTAACGCTTATGGAACGCGCCCGCCGCATGACCGGGCCGGAAAGGGATGCCCTGCATCAGGAAGCAGAGGAAAAGCTTCTGGAAGCGGAAAAACACCACCGCGCCATCGGTTCCTATAATCTTGCCTGTATTTATAGCCTGCGCGAAGACCATGAACGATGCCGTGAATATCTGGAATTGGCGCGCGCCAACAATACGCTACCATCCCGAGCGCACATGGAAAGCGACCCCGATCTTGCCGGCGCTCGCGAGCTGGATTGGTTCCAGGAGATTCGGAAAAAGTAGTCAGAAACGCCTTAACGCTTTTTTTTACCGACACATAGCCGACGCGCTTTACACTTTCGTGCGCGCCGCCGACGCGTTTTGCACATACCATCGGTAGGTATCCGCGAGCCCTTCCCGCAGCGTTATCTTGGGGGCCCAGCCAGTGGCCAGAAGCCGCGTCACGTCGAGAAGCTTGCGCGGGGTGCCGTCAGGCTTACTCCGATCCCACGCGATCTCGCCTTCATAGCGTACTGTGTCTTTGATTAAAGCGGCGAGCTCACGGATGGTAATGTCCTCGCCGCAACCCACATTAAGCAATGGGGCACGACTTGAGGTGCTCAGATCCGATCCCTCCACACCCCTAAATACCTGGTCCAGTTTCCCATCCGGCAAGTTCATGAGGAATACGCAGGCATCGGCCATATCGTCGACGGCCAGGAATTCGCGCCGCGGCGTCCCGCTGCCCCAGAGCACGACCTGCCCGCACGCTTCGTCACCAGACTTGGCTTCGTGGAATTTCCGCAGCATTGCCGGGATCACATGCGAGCCCTCCAAGTCGAAATTATCGCGGGGGCCATAGAGATTGGTAGGCATGACGGAATAAAACCGCGTTCCGTATTGCCGGTTATAGGCCCAGCACATCTCTATCCCCGCAATCTTAGCTAAAGCATAGGGCCGATTCGTCGCTTCCAAGGGACCCGTGAGCAAATACTCTTCTTTAATCGGCTGTGGGCATTCGCGCGGATAGATACACGAGGAGCCCAGAAACAGCAGGCGCTTGACCCCGCTGCGCCAGGCTTGGTGGATGACATTGCTTTGAATGGCCAGGTTTTGTTGGATGAACTCCGCCGGCAAGCTCGCGTTCGCCCAGATCCCGCCTACCTTGGCCGCCGCCAGAAACACGATCTCCGGTCGCTCGGCCTCAAAGAATGCTCTTACCCGTACCTGATCGCGCAGATCGAGATCCGCCCGCGCGCGGGTGACGAGACTGGTGTGGTGGCCGTCTTGTTGCAGCCGGCGGACAAGGGCAGATCCGACGAGTCCACCGTGACCCGCAACGTAGATCCTTGTCGATGCGCGCATAAACGAGCTCTCGTTGAGGCTCATCGCCTAAACACCTCGGGCAGGAGTCGAGGGCCGGTTCATTCGGATGCGTACCCATAGGTCTTGAACCCTTCATTTTTGCACAAGAGATCGCGTTGAGCCTGTACCAGATCGGAATCGACCATTTCCCGCACCATGCTTTCGAAGCTCACCCGCGGGTGCCACCCAAGCTTTTCCCGCGCCTTGGTAGCGTCTCCGATCAAAGCATCGACTTCCGTGGGCCGAAAATAGCGCGGATCGACCACGACCAGAACATCGCCGGTACCCGGCGTCGCTGGCGAAGAGGTATTTCCGCTCGCACTGAGCTTTTCGCGCAAAGTCGAATGGTCGACCTCGACCACTACCCCTTTTTCATCCTGACCGCTCCCTTCCCAAGCCAGCGTTAGGCCAAGCTCCTTGGCCGCGGCATCGACGAAACGCCGCACCGAGTATTGCTTGCCGGTGGCAATGCAGTAATCCTCCGGTTGGTCCTGTTGCAGCATCAACCATTGCATCTCCACGTAATCCCGCGCGTGCCCCCAGTCCCGCTTGGCGTCGAGATTTCCAAGGTGCAATCGCTTCTGCATTCCCAACACGATTCGAGCAAGTCCCCGCGTGATCTTGCGGGTGACGAAGGTTTCGCCTCGCAGCGGAGATTCGTGGTTGAACAAAATACCGTTGCAGGCGAACAGTCCGTACGCTTCGCGATAGTTGACCGTGATCCAGTACGCATAGATCTTAGCCACGCCGTAAGGCGAGCGAGGGTAGAAGGGCGTCGTTTCCCGTTGGGGGATCTCTTGCACCTTGCCGAAAAGCTCCGAGGTGGATGCCTGGTAAAAGCGGGTTGTATCTCTGAGGCCCAGGACTCGGATCGCCTCGAGCAGGCGCAATGCACCCAGGGCATCGGCATTAGCGGTATACTCCGGGGTCTCAAAAGAGACCGCCACGTGGCTCTGCGCGGCTAGATTGTAAAGCTCATCGGGCTGTACCTTTTGCATGACCTGGATCAGATTGGTGGAATCGGTCATGTCCCCGTAATGCAGAAAGAAACGCGATTCTTCTTCCAGGGTGTCTTTGTATAAATGATCGATGCGCTCGGTGTTGAAGATCGAAGAACGGCGTTTGATGCCATGGACCTCATAGCCTTTGTTGAGCAGAAATTCGGCGAGGTACGCACCATCCTGCCCCGTGATTCCGGTGATAAGCGCTGTCTTCATCGATGGTTCCCTTGGCTACTATCTGTTGCCTAAAGCTTAGTCCAATTGTCCTGAGGGCCTTCTATCACTTGCTCACGCGGCACGGATCGGTACACCCGTTCGGCTTTTTTCGCTATCGCCTGTCAGGAATCCAGCACGTTCGATCCGCTGATGGCGGCTGCTCGGTGCCAAACATTGCTTTCGTGCGTCGGCCACTTTCCTCTAACGGCGCCATCTTAGGGGGTTTTCCCTTCCCACTGCAACGTTGGCGATCCCTGGCCGCTCTGAGTCGGCCGGCCGGCACGAAGGTGAGGGCAGGATCCAGCACTGCCAGAGCCCCGCGCTCGTTACGCGGGGTGTCCATCATGCACTTACCGACCCGGGCCATCCTGCTGAGTTTCGCCCCAACCGAGGTGTGTGCCGCGGGTGATTTTTGATTAGAATCGGTTTATGGACCGCGCTGAGATTACCCGCTACGTAGAGCGAGTCTGGGACGAAGAGATCATCCCGGAGCTCACCGCGTACATCCGCATCCCCAATAAATCCCCTTCTTTCGATCTCGAGTGGCAAAGCCACGGGCACATGGATCGCGCCGTGGCGCAGTTTGAACGCTGGGCGCGCAAACAACCGATCCCGGGGCTTAAGGTCGGGATTAAGCGGCTGCCCAAACGGAC
>JBOHHR010000292.1:0-13356 GCA_050725475.1 Gammaproteobacteria bacterium
TCGCCACGTTCATGGAGTTGCTGGCGGTCGATGACTTCAAGCCCGAGTGGCAACGCTGGACCAGCTTCTCCATATCGCGGGCGGCCGCGCTCGTGGTCGACGGGCTCAAGAGCACGCGTCCGATCGAATACCCCGTGCACCTCCCCGAAGAGGCCGCGGGGATGTTCGACATCCTCACCTACGAAAAGGGGGCGGCGGTGCTGCGCATGCTGGAACAATACCTCGGGGCGGAGGTGTTTCGCCGGGGCATTAGTCACTATTTAAATGCACACGAGTACGATAATGCCGAGACGACCGATCTCTGGGATGCAATCGAGGAATCTTCGCACAAGCCGGTACGCACTTTGATGGATTCGTGGGTGTTCCAACCCGGCTATCCCCTCATCAGCGTGCGTGCGGAGCAGCAGCACGCGGTTGTCTCGCAGCAGATCTTTCGCTACCTAGCAGACGGTAGCGATACAGGGCGACGCTGGCAGGTGCCGATTGTCTTGCGCGCGCAAACGGCATCGGGTGTAGAGACGAAGAGCCTGCTGCTGACCGAGCACGAGGCACGGGTCTCCCTGACGGCTGCGCCAAAATGGGTTATTGTGAACGCGGGTGGTCATGGTTTCTACCGCGTGCGCTACGCAGATGAGCTATTGCAGCGCTTGGCAGCCGGAGGGCGAGAGCACCTCTCGGCGGTGGAGCGGTTCAACGTGGTGAACGATACCTGGGCCGCGGTCCTGGCTGGGCTCGTGGCCCTGCCCGCCTATCTTGCTCTGGTGCGCGGCTTCCGCGACGAACCGGACCGCAATATGTGGACCGTGATCCTGGGCTCGCTGCATTACCTCTATCGGCTTCTAGCGCCCGCACAACGTCCCCCCCTGCAAGCCCTCGCCCGCGGCCTATTATCACCCCTGATGATGCAGCTCGGCTGGGCACCGGCACCCCAGGAGCACGAGCTCGTGAGCCAGTTGCGCGGCGATCTTATCGGTGCGCTCGGCACACTGGCCGACGATCCGGCCCTGCAGGCCGAGGCGAGACAACGTTATGGGCAATACGAGGCGAACCCCAAAGCGATCGATCGCAACCTGGTGCCGGCGCTGGTCGCCACGGTCGCGTATAGCGGTGGACGTTCGGAGTACGAGACTTTCCATGCGCGCTACGAGTCGGCCAAGACCCCTCAAGAGGAGCAACGCTATTTGTTCGCGCTCGCAGGCTTCCGCGCGCCGGAGCTGCTGGAGAAGACCTTGGACATGACGCTGAACGGCGAGGCGCGCACTCAGGACGCCCCCTACCTCATGCGCGCCTTATTGCTAAACACCGAGGGGCGCGAGCGTGCCTGGGAGTTCATGAAGGAGCACTGGGATGCAATGGTGGGGCAATACCCGGATAACGCGATTGTGCGCATGTGCGAAGGCATCACAGGGCTAGTAACGCCAGTCCTGGAGGCGGATGTGCAGGCGTTTTTCGCAGCACACCCCGTCAAGCAGGGCAAGAAGACCTTGGAGCAACACCTCGAGAAGCTGCGCATCGCGGTCGCATGCCAAGAGCGCTGGGGCGCCGATATTGAACGCCACTTGGAAGACGCATTCTGAGGTGAAATCGGCGGCCGCAGCCATGGCGACCTGCGTCGGGCGCTTGAGATCGCGATGCAGCAGCTGTCCCTCCGATGAACGCCCCAGCCCAAACGATCGCCGTAGCTTTTTTGCGGCTATCGGCGTGTCTATGCCTTTAGCGTGACAATACGCTGGCGATGCGCTCCACCGCCCAGTCGATCTGCTCGCGGGTGATAATAAGCGGCGGGGCAAAGCGGAGAACCGTATGATGCGTGTCTTTGGTGAGGATGCCTTGGCGCAGTAATGCCAAACATAGATCGCGCGTGGAGGCACTGTGGGTGTCGACCTCAACGCCGGTCAATAAACCCTTACCCCGCACCGCGCGCAGCAAAGGGCTATCGATAGCGCGCAGCTTTTCCAATAGATAGGAGCCGAGTTCCGCGGCACGTTGAGGGAGTCTCTCCTCGACCAGAGTATCAAGCGCCTCCAACCCCACCGCGCACGCCAATGGATTGCCACCAAACGTGCTGCCGTGATCCCCGGGTTGAAATACCTCCATCACTTCGCGTCGCGCGAGAAACATGGATACCGGTAGCAATCCGCCCCCTAAGGCCTTGCCCAGGATGAGACCATCGGGCAGAACACCCTCATGCTGGCACGCGAGCATTTTACCGGTGCGCCCGAGACCCGTTTGCACTTCATCGCACAGCAGCAAAACGTTGTGCGAGCGGCAGATCTCGGCACAGCGCGCCAAATACCCTTGTGGCGGCGTGATGATTCCCCCTTCGCCCTGGATCGGCTCGACCAAAAACGCAGCGGTATAGGGCGTGACGGCGCGTTGCAAAGCCTCTGCGTCCCCAAAAGGCACCAGAACGAAACCGGGGGCGAATGGCCCAAATCCCGAGCGGTATTGGGACTCCGATGAGAAGCCGACGATAGCGATCGTACGCCCATGGAAGTTGCCGTGACAAACGATGATTTCCGCTCGGTTCTCCGGCACGCCCTTGACCACATAGGCCCATTTGCGGGCGGCCTTTAACGCTGTCTCAACGGCCTCCGCACCGCTATTCATGGGCAAAGCCAAGTCCATAGCAGTCAGTTCACAGGCGCGCTGTGCCAATGGCCCAAGGCGATCGCTGTAAAAAGCCCGGGAGACCACCGCCAAGCGCTTGGCCTGTTCGTGTAACACTTTTACCAAGCGCGGGTGGGCATGACCGAGACTGACGGCCGAGTAAGCGCTCATCATGTCTAAGTAGCGCGCACCGTTCTCATCCCAGGCATAGACACCCTCTGCCCGTGTCAGCACCACCGGCAGGGGTTCGTAGTTATGCGCGCAATAGCGTTGTTCCAGTTCTATGCAATAACTCATGTTCGCACTGCAAAAGGTGGAAACCCCTGATGTAACGCAGAAGACGGGCCCGTAACCAGCGCATGCGATGGCTATTATGTGGCAGCCACCGTAGCACGGGAGAAGGGCTTGCAATAATTAGACTGCGCACGTAACATTTTCTTCCCAGCGGAGATCGGCTAATACGAAGGCGATATCGTGCGGGATCACGTTCATGATATGCGGTCCTCGTCGGAGTAATGGATCGCTCTCCCCGACGAAACACAGCTATCCTGAACTCGGCCTTATCCCGCCTTATCCCGACAGATTCCCATTCTCTTGCCTTATACGCTGGATCCACCAATCGGCCTCGCCGCGGTGAGCTTTATCTTGGCGCGCCTGCTCCAGACGTTTAACAGCCTTCTGCCTCTGTCCGGCATAGTAGAATGCGATCCCCTGCAGCAAGCGGGCGGTTCCTACCTTGGGTAAACCCGCGGATAGGGCGGAGTCCAATGCCTTCACCGCCTGGTCCCAACGTTCCATTTCAATCAGCAACTGTCCCAACTTAAAGTAAGCACTTGCTGAACCGCTTACATGTCCTATACGTCCTATCTGTTCTAAGACCAGCGCGGCTTTTTGTTTCTCGTGGGCCAGGATCCAGGCGTCGGCTAGCGCTTGCAAGTTGGCTTGGGTCTCTTTCATCCGTCCGGCCTTGACTTCTGTTTCCAGCAGTCGCGCCGCCTCGTAAGGCATTTGCAGATAGCTGTACATCTGCGCAAGCTCAATAGTAGCTTGCTGATCCAACATCCCTTGCTCATAAGCCAGCGTTAGAGTGGCGAGGGCGCGCCTGTCGTCGCCAGCTTGCTGATAGGCCGCAGCCAGTTGCCTCCAATAGCGCTTGTCACCCGGATATCGTCCCACGATTCGTTCAAGCACTTGCGCCGCCTCTAAGTATTGCGAGGACTCGTAATAGCAGGCGAGTAGGATCTGCGGCCACTGATTCTCCGGCTTTTCATGCTGCGCCAGGATTTCTCTTAGATACGGGATGGCTTTCGTGCATTGCTTCGCCTGATAGTAGGCGGTCGCGGCGAGTTTCAAGCCCTCTACTCCTAGCGAAGGTTCTCGGTCTAGCCAACGATCGAGATAAGTAAGGGCTTCATCAAAAGCGTCGGAGGCGATCAGAAGTTGAACCAGGTTGTAGTGCAACTGATGAACGACATCCGGAGGCAACGCATTCTGTTGCAAAGCGTGCTTAAACGCTTCGGCGGCCCGTTTCTGCTGACCTAGGTTGTGGTAGACATACCCCAGGGTTTGCTGAACCACGGCCGTATCATAGGCGTTGCCGGTAACGGTGGTCACGAGCGCTTTAAGCTCAGCGAGTGCCTGAGGATTTTTCTGAGCGTCGATCAAGCGATGAACTTTGGATAGGGTCTTGTAAGTTGTCGCAGACAGACCAGGGCTTTCCTGCGCATTAACACCAACAGTTGAGCCGAGGACGGTGCATGCGATCAAGGCAAAAGTGTAGGCCGGCTTGAACATCAGTCCTGCATACTAAATTCGACTGTTTGGCGCGCGCGCCGCGCAACGGCTGTTCCCGCCGAGATGCGCGGTTTGAACTTCCATTTTGTGATCACGGCCAGCACGGCTTGATCGAAGATCCCGGGGGGATCGGCTTTCGCTATGACCGGATCGTTCACCCCGCCTGCGGCGGTGATGGTAAACTCAACGATTACGCTACCTTCTATCCCGGCCCGCAAGGCGCGCGGTGGGTAAGGGGGGTCTACGCGCACGACGGGTACCGCGCTGGTATCCAACTCCAGCGTTCCCGAAAAGCCCGCAGCGTCCTCCATAGGCTGAAAATCGCCCAAGTAGGGATCCCCCGCGATCTGGATAGATGCTAAGCCCGCTCGAGGCGCGGCGATCTTCGGTCTTTGCATTTCCGGCTTTTGAGGATCCACCACGGCCATCTTTGGGAGCGCGGGTTCTCGCTGCGGTTTCGGCTTCTGTGGCGGTTGTTCCCGTTGCCTACGCTGCGCTTCCTCCGGTTTCGGCATGCGGATAAACGTCACAGGGCGTAGCGTTTCATACCGAGATGGCTTTAGAGGCTGCGATGTGGCCAACTGGTTTGTAAGATAAAACAGCAGCAGGTTAATCAGCACCGCGAGACCGACGATAGCCGCCATCGACAAGCTGCGCCGGACAGCGGGCGGTTCTTTCATCACGGCCCTATCGATGGCCAAATGGGGGTTATCCGCATCCCCTTTCGTGATCCATCCAAACGGAGCTGCATCATCGCGCTTAGGTTCCCGCGATCTGCGCCTGACCTTGTGAGCGAGTGCACTGAGCGCTGGGTAGTTGGCGACGACCAGCAACGCAGCCAAACCAAGGGCTATGATGGCATAACCGATGACCCCTTTTCGTTGCTCGTTTTCCAGGAACCCCGGTTGCTGCAGCAATAATTCCAAGGACGCTCCGCGCGTCGGATCGATGGGCAATTCACACAGCTCTTGGTCGCTCGTTTCAAAAACACGCACAAGGCTCTGCACACGCAAACGGGGTTGGTGAACGGGTACCAGCAAACGTTTTGTCGAGGGCTGATAACGCAGAAATTCCCCGTCGGCAATGACGTTAAAGGTGCCCGCGCGGGTGACCAGGCGCTCTTTCTCGGTGCCCTCGCGGTTGACGATTTTGGCCTTGAATTGACTGACCTTTCCGGATTCCACCAGGTGCTGCAGCAGGGCGTACCAGAGCTTCTCCAAGTCATCGATCGACGGGAATTCCTGACTCTGCGAAAGGCGGCGCAGAAACGCCGTCTCTTCCGGGAATTCAGCAGAAACCAGCGACGATTCTGTTATCGCCGTAAGGTCGCTTGCACTCTGGCGCACGATCCGATGTAACTCGCCGACGCTCCCCTGACTGGCTTGCAGGACTTTCGTTTTTTCCTGGATCAGAGCGTCATCGGCATCGAACTGTTGTTTGAGCCGATCGGCCTCCGCTTGCTCTTCGAGCAATGTCCGCTTCGCCTCGTCCAAGATAGCCTGGCGCTGTTTTCGTATCTCCAGGAATCGTTGTTCGCGCTCTTTGTTTTCCAAGTGTTCCGCCACGCGCTCCTGGGTGACGTCTCGCAGCAACTGCTCTAGGGATCGGGGAGAGGCGTTCCCTGCTTGCGCCCCGCAGCAAGCGGCAAACAGGAAGCCGGCGGTAGCCCAGAGCGCATTGAGGGATCCGCGGCGACGGGCCTTACTCATGAGCGAATCACCCACTCGGCCGAAGCGGCGTAGCGATAGGCAGGGGGATGAAGTCGGGGGGGATCTCTTTTCTAGCGATACTCAATCCAAGATGCACGGCTTGATTATAGTCTTTGGGCAAAGGTTTCCATCTTGCTTGCGAAGGATCCCAGTAGCCCGTCTCATTCCGATCAAGGCTGGCGTAAAAGAGGGCTAGCCGACCGATGCGTAAAAAATCCACCACCTGCGATTTACCATTCAAGCGCTTTTCCCCCTGATACGCTTCTATACTGAGGCCATAATCAGCCTCGATCTGATACGCTTCAAGGACCCGTCGGTATTTCTCTTGCAGCGACACGTCGGAGCGCTCCATGAGCTGCTTCAGATTTTGCACGCGGCTTTTCCGCTCTTCAGGGAGAAAAGGGAAGTCTCGCTCCAGGAATTGTTCCAGTACCTCGATCATGTGCAGCACCAGCGGAAGCACGCGCCGGTTGGCTACGCTCACGCCCGCTAGCCGGCGCTCCAAGGATGCGCGATCATTCTTCTGGTTGGCGCGCAGACGCTGCAACTGCTGGTTATAGACTCGAAGATCGGCGATCTGGTGGAGGGTCGTCCGGTATTCCTGCAGCAGGGAATCCGCTTCATTGGCCAGCGCGTCGATGCGTTTTTGCGAGGCAATGGCTTCGGCGTTGCCCGCCTCTCGCTCATCTAAAGCCTTTTCCAGGAGGGTCGCGGCAGTGCCCACGATCGGAAAGAGTACGACAACGAGCAGTAAGAGCCTGAATGTACCGGTAATGTATGTCATTGTTTAAGTAATCCAAGACGCGCTGTGCAGCAAGTGTCCTCACGCTCTCGGGGTCATTCCGCTTAACAGCCAAAAAAATACTAGCCGATGTTTACAAGGCGGACAATGCCACGATCCCCGCGTATCGCTATCATGAAGAATCTGGTCTAACGTATTCGTATGAGTCTCAGATTTCGCCTAAGAGCGCTCATGACCTTGATCTTCGGCCTGGTCTTTCTGGCCACCATAGGCTGGGTAATGCATGATGGGCCGTGGCGCATGAAACAAATGCGGTGCCTCGGCTTGCGGTACAGCTATTGGAGATCTCACGCAGTGGCGGAGTTCCTCTGGATCGGGGAGTTCGCCAAGACCTCTGGGCTTGGATTACGGGGTGTGCAAGAAGCGCGTGGAAACGCTGAACGGCCGTATTGATCTGCAATCGCGACCCGGTGCGGAGGCTAAGCTCTGCGTGGAGTTCCCGATCCGTGCCGGTGAAATCTGAGCATGCAGCGCCATGCCATTCGGGTGCAGTTAGTGGATGACCATCCGGTGGTGCGGGAAGGGTATCGGACCTTGCTCGACGGAGCACACGACATCATTGTGGTGGCAGAGGCCGAAAGTGGCGAGGCGGCATGTCGAATTTATGCCGAATGCCGCCCGCAAGTCGTCATCATGGACTGGTCACTACCCGGGATCAGCGGTCTGGAAGCGACGCGGCGCATCCTGGCGCGCGACGTGAGCGCGCGGATCTTGATATTCACCATGTACCACGATACCGCTTTCGTCGAGCAAGCCTTGCAGGCGGGCGCGCGAGGTTATATCACCAAACGCAGCGCCCCGGAAGTTCTGGTAGAGGCCGTGCGACAGGTCGCGGCCGGCACGATCTATCTTGAGCGTGAGATCGCCCACCGGCTTGCCATTCATCGCGTCCAGGGTCACTCTACTCCCTTGGAAGTGCTTACTCCCCGAGAATTCGAGATCTTTTGTCTTTTGGCGCAAGGCCTGGGCGTGAATCAGATCGCAAAGCGCTTGTCGCTAAGCTATAAGACGATTGCCAATTACAACACCCAGATCAAGAGCAAACTGGAGGTGAATACCGTGGTGGCGCTCACGCGGCTGGCAATCCGGCATGGTGTTGTAGATCCCTGAGCTTGCCGGATGGTGGCGCAACGCACTTCAGCATGCAGGCTCACAGTGGCACTACGAGTAGCAGTCAACTTGGCGGACAGATAGCGCTTGTGTTTGCCTCCCTACAATCCATGTACGGAATGACTTCTGAATCATGTTGGCTGCCTACTATTCCAGAGTACGCGCTAACTGACTGCTGGCGCGTTCCAGACGTTCGATTAGAATTCGTTGAAATGCTTTATTTAGCCTAAGCTGGCAAGGCAAAGAAGCCCATTCATTATACGGCCGGGCGATTTTCATCAACGAGTGCTTGCTGGCTGCGACCACGGTCGCTGAGCGTTTATTCCGCGCGAGATAACCCATTTCGCCGAAAATCTCCCCCTCAGACAACATCGCTATTTCCTTGCCGTCTTTTCGCACCCAGGCATGGCCAGACACAGCGATATAGAACGCCCCCGCCCCGTCGCTCTGTTTCACGACTTCAACCCCAAACGGGTGCGTTTCCCAATCGCTCGCACGAATCACTTCAGAAACCTCAGAGTCGGAAAATCCTCGAAAAAAATCCAAACCGCGCACGGCGCGAAACTTCTCTTCCTGTGACATATTGGCGAAAGGCTCATCCAAGGCCTCTAAAACCGCGGCCAGATCCGCCGCCATCTCAGCACCGCTTTGGTAGCGCCGCGTTAACTCTTTAGCCAGCGCCCGTCGCACGATGGCAGCGAGTTTTTCCGGGATCTCGGGGCGAAGCTCGGGAAGGGGTTTGGGTTCCTTGTTCAGGATGTTGGAAATAACCGCATGGATGGCGGTGGCCTTGAAGGCCTGTACCCCACTCAGCAACTCGTACATCACGACTCCCAGTGAAAACAGATCGGTTTGATGGGTGAGTGGTTCATTGCGTGCCTGTTCCGGCGACATGTACATGGGCGAGCCGAACCACCCAATGACCTGCGTCCGCTCGGTGTGGGTACGTTGCGCGATCCCAAAATCACCGATCTTCACTTGACCCTCCTTGGTTACCATGATGTTGGCCGGTTTAATATCCCGGTGCGTTACCCCCTGGCGGTGGGCGTAATCCAAGGCCTTAGCACACGCGATCATATGCCCTAAAACGGTTGCGATGGGCAACAGCCGATCGGGAACACAAAAGGATCTGAGCGTGTCGACATGCTCTATATACTCCATGGCGATATAGGGCTGCCCATCGGCTTCCCCAGCATCGTACACCCGGAGAATATTGGGGTGATCCAGTGCGCCCGCCGACTGAGCTTCGTTAAAAAATAATCGCTTCGCCTGTTTTTTTCCGGCCGTGTTCTCCAGATCCTCCGTCTCTTCGTAGCGTTGGACCTTGATCGCCACCCTGCGGTCGACGAAGGGGTCGTGGCCAATGTAGACGATCCCCATAGCCCCTTTGCCGGCGGTTCCGATCACATCGTACTTGCCGATCTTTTTCGGTTGCTTGCTCAAGAGTTGAAATTCCCGAGTACCTGCGCCGGCTCCATTCCTTGTGCGTAGTCCACCCCAATGTTTCTCACCCCCGCAAGCAGCGCCTCGTCCCGCACTCCTTTCGCAATCGTGTGTTTCCCAATCATGTGGCCGATGCCATTGATGGACTGCACCAGCGCTTTATCATCAGGATTTTGGGTCAGCCCCTGCACCAAGGCGCCGCTTATGGCGAGGTAATCGACAGGTAATCTATCTAGGTAACCTGAACCGGAGGGACCTTCAAAGTCATCCAAAGCGAAGCGGCAACCGAACTCCTTCATGGTGAGGACGAAGCGCTCGGTTTGCACGAAGTGTTTTTCTGCAACGGCGTTGGGGATCTGGAAACATACTTTCCCGGGGGGGACGGCTATTTCGCTGAATAAACCAAGCACGTGTTCCATCAATCTTGAGTCGCGTACCGAATGCTCGCCGAGATGAATTCCGCAACACTCCGACTCGATCACCGTGTTCTGGTTGTTCGCCATCCAGAAAAGGACTTCCCGTATGAGCAAGCGGTCGAAAGCCTGCAAGCGCTCCTCAGCAGGCCCCGCCAGGCACGAAGGATAAAAAATGCGCTGATCTTCGGACCTCGCGCTGAGCGCATAGATCGGCGCAGTCGCTGTCCTCCGAATGACGGGCAGGACCGGTTGAATATAAAGAGGCAATCGTTGTGTCGACAACACTTGTTCCAGCCAACGGCCCCAATCCTCAACAACAGGCGACGCTGCGCCTTCGATCTCCTTCGTCGATGCTTGGTACACGTGAACACGGCTTGCGCCACCTTCTCGAGCCGCTTTGCACGCCTTCGCCGCTTCGGCGAGCATCGCTTCAGCATCGGAGCTATCCGCGCTGATTGGGAGGACACCGGCCGCCAAACTTACCCGGAACCGCTGGTGCTCCCACTTGAAGCGAAAGGAATCGAATTTGGCGACCAGGCCCTCAGCAAAGCGCACGCCTTGCGGTACGGACACTTGCTCTTGCAACACGGCAAAATGGTCGTCCACCAAACGGGCGGTCGCCCCGGCTCCTTCGGCGTAGGCGCGGATCTGCCCCGCAACCTCGGCCAGGAACGCATCAGCGGCTTCCTTACCCCAACGGTCGCTGAGCAGACGCAAACTATTCAAGTCCGCGTATACCAAACAGTGATGCGTGCCCTCTTCGCGGGCTCGGATCACGGCTTGCTCCAGCAAACCCACGAATCGTTCACGATTAAGCAGCCCGGTAAGCGGATCATAGTGGGCACGCCATTCCAAATCGTTGTGATTGCGGTAGAGCGAGGAGCGCACGGCCCGGTCGATCAACGGCAATTCTGCGTCAGCCGATATTCGGGCCGTACCGCCCAACAAGTGTTTGGCCAAGTCCTGGAGGCCCATAAAAGCCGCCTCTTGCCCCGCACCATCGGCAAAAACAAAGCGGCGGTGATCCTCATCAACCCACGCGAGCTGAAGGCGCTTCGGAGGATCCGAATCGAGCTTGAACTCGACCCCGTCTCCCGCAGACAATTCCTTCGCTCGCTCCAGCCACACATCCCATTCGCGCTGCCGTCCCGGTGGACCGACGGTCTCCGTCTCGGCCGGTGCGTCGGGTGCCGGATCAGAACTGTGCCGCTCAACGAGCTCTTGTATGCGTTCTTCGTACTGCGTCGATTGGCGTTCTACCAGACCGTCCACCTCGTGCAGCAAGTCCGGTCTGACGGCAACACCATGGTTGAGATCGTCTACCAGCCGCGACATCAAGCGGCGACCGCTCTGTTGCAACGGATCATCGTTTGGCACCACCGAGTCCAATCGGGCGAGGTGGTTTAGAGCCCGACGCACGGGGTGGGATTCCGCAACCAGAAACTCCTCTTCTTGGACCGCCAGTTTACTAAGCGCCAAGCGCAGCCCACGTACTTCGTTCTTAATATACGTGCTGGTCAAATCCTCCGCCTCGATGGCACTCACTAAATGGCCGACTATGTCGATGGCACGCGCATGCCGCTCGCCTAGCCGGCGCCCTGGCCCATAACGAGCGCTTAGAACGCTGTTCACCCGCTCCAGCATCGTTACGCTGGCCGGTATTGAAGGCTCTGTTTGTAACCCAGAAAGCGCTTCAGCCACTTCGAATGGGGAGTACCGCTCTCCCTTGGCCGGGTTCGAGAAGGTCCGCTCGGCAGCCGTAGCATCGGCCCCACCCGAATCACGTGCTGTGTTCTCTACAGAGCCGCCAGAAGCATCCAGGCACTGTCGCATCTGTGCCCAAAGCGACGTCGATCTTGAAGCCGGATCGCCGCTTGGACCCCTCAAAAATGAGGATGGTTGACCGTCTTGGCCTAGCGCGGGCTCGACCTGTTCATCAATGGCTCGAAAGGGTTTCGCTGCGATGGGCTTTGGAGCTTTAGACCTCTGGCGTGCGCTGAGATCGGGTAACACCCCGAAGTCCACGAGCACCTGATTGATATCCTGGTACAGGATCCCCAACGCCGGTGTCAGCACACATCTCCCAAGCGCGTATAATTCCATCGATACCTTCGTTGTCAGCCGACCCTGACGCAAGGCCTGCGCAAGACTGCGAAAAACGATCCCGGGACTAAAGGGTAGATCGGACTTGGATAGCTGGGCCGAAACGGCATGAGAGAAACGCTGCTCCAACGCGACCAAAACATCATTATGCTGATGCTCGGCTCTAGAGGTTAATTCGGAAATTGCCAGAAAGTCCTCGAATTCGTCCTTTGCCATCAGAGAGAGGTTGAGAGTTTCGGCCCCTGCCTGGAACTCCGGTTGCGCTTTCATGTGCCTGAGGTTTTCCATACGCTCGTGGATCTCGTGCGAAACCCCACTGATAATAGATTGCCCGCGTTCGGACAGCTGGGATCTGGCTTCAAGGAACTCACTCTGGTCCAGGTTGCTCTTGGCGTTTTTGGCACACTCGAACAAATGATTGCCGGCGCGTTCCAGAAACTCCTGCGACATGGTTTGCAGATGGCGACCACACAGGTTTTCGATCGCCTTGAGCAGATCTGGATCCTTGACCCTCTTCGGCATTTCACCCTGACGCTCCGCAATACTCTTCAGTGCCGCCAAAGCGGAGGGAACGGCTTCGGTAAAGGCAACGCCTACCCCACTGGCAAACCCTCGGACGACCACGGCAGGGATATCAAACCTAAGCGCTTCGGATGGCGGTTCATCGGCGCAGAATTGGATCCGTACGGCCTCACCACGTGCTAAGGGCGTAGCCGTGACGGCTCCCTCCCAGGCTATAAACAAACCCCGCTTGCTATAATCCCTAATGGTGCAGGAATGAGCCGATAAGTCCGGTCCTATAAGGGTTGCCCCCACGAAAACCGGCATACGCGGATGTCGCCGCCGCTCGTTCATCCCGAAAGGTAGTTCGTGCCCTGGTACTTCTGGTCCCGACATTGACCTGCTGCTCTCAAATGGCTTTCCACGTCCTTTAACGTTCGAAGATCTGCTGGGGGCCCAATGCACCGCCCCCTATAAGAATGTGCTCAGCCGAGAATCCAGCTAACCCATTATAACGGTTAAACATCTATGGTCGACATCGCGGCTTCGGGCGGGGCATTTTCTTTACCAAGTATAATCAACAAAAATCTCAAGCGCAGACGCTTCCGTGCAGCATGCGCCGCTCCAAAAGCGTACGTTCTCAGCGCAAAGGGGTAAGAAGAGGGCTTAGGCAGAAGGGGGCCGGCTCCTCGCGTGGAACCGGTCTCGACGGAACCGGGCCTACGCGACGAAGCGATACGGCCGGGTGAATAAAAACCAACACAGCCGTGTTTGGTTTTCGCGCCTAACGTGCCTGTCGGACTTAGGAAGCCGTAGAGGCGAGTGGGAAATCGAGGACAGATTTTCGATCATTTGAGGCGAATAGTGG
>JBOHHR010000293.1:0-4080 GCA_050725475.1 Gammaproteobacteria bacterium
TCGGCCGCGTTTTCCTGTTCCGCTAACCAGCGCGCCGCTTCGTTGCTGGCCCCTTTCTCTGAAAGCACGTATACCGAGGAACCCCGGACTCGGGGATCGTGAAAAGCATCGGCGTGGATGGATACGAACAGATCGGCCTTGTGTTCACGCGCTTTCTGAAAACGCTGGCGCAAGCCGATATAACGGTCGCTGGTGCGGATCAGGACTGCCCTCAGGCCACGCTCCTTGTTGACAAGTCTCGCCAGTCTCCTAGCGATGGCCAGTGTGACCTGCTTTTCTTGTACCCCGGTGGGGCCTATGGCACCCGAGTCCTTTCCTCCATGCCCCGCATCGATGGCGATCACGATGTCGCGCCAACGCGCGGGTGGCGACACGCTGTCGCCTGGAGTGCCAACCTGGGGCAAAAGCTCTATTTGCAGACGAGGCCCGTACCGTCGATCCGCCGGTAACAGCGTGCTTTTAACGTCAAAGCGCCGCACGACATCCAGCACGATGCGCAAATCGACGCCTTTCTGAATACCGGCGCGCACCTGCCTGACGGCGTCACCCAAGCCGGAGCGGGGTAGGGAAGCGCGAAGGCGGGTGTGCTGCAGGTCTACTACCACGCGTTCCGGGCCGGAAAGCGTAAACACCTGGTAGTCCACGCCGGCACTCAGGTCCAGCGCCACCCGCGTGCTTTCTGGAGACGGCAGCACCCGGACCGCTTGTATGTCCGCAGCCCACGTGCAGCCGCAGCACAGAAGAAGATAGATGGCCGAAAACAGTCGCATTATTTT
Source organism: Gammaproteobacteria bacterium (assembly GCA_050725475.1). Taxonomy (GTDB): domain Bacteria; phylum Pseudomonadota; class Gammaproteobacteria; order JBOHHR01; family JBOHHR01; genus JBOHHR01. Next base: position 777 of record JBOHHR010000293.1, read on the forward strand.
CCACCTGACTATTTAGTCAGAGGTACTATTTTGAAACGGATGCAAAAGAAATTTCAATAGGATTTTAAAAGAATGTTATAGTTGCTTGATCATTAGTTATTTTTGAGCAATAAGAGCGCTCGCACGATTGCCGCCCGCCCTGCGGGTGACCGTGCAACGACGGTAACTTTGCGCTGTTCGGCACAATGCTCAATGTGAATCGACAGATCCGCCATGCTCAAATAAGCGGGAGCACGATCCGCCCACTCCACCAAACAAACAGTGGCGGGACCGAAGCAGTCCCGCGCTCCCAGCGCCTCCAGCGCCTCAGGTGTATCGATTCGATAGAGATCGAAATGATAGATATCGACGCCTGCTAAACAATAAGGCTCGATCAAGGTGTAGGTCGGGCTTTTTACTGCGCCCTGGTAGCCTTTAGCACGCAAGAAACCGCGCACCAGCGTGGTTTTCCCCGCGCCCAAATCACCGGTAAGAAACAGCTTCCCGGGGGTCAGCGCGACAGCCAAGTGCTTCCCCAGTTGCTCCATAGCGGCTGCATCCGGTATCAATAGCTCTAAGGTGGAGCCGGTCTCATTCACAAGAAGGGATCGACCCCACTTTGGGGATTAGCCAATCGGCGCAGCCACGGCATTAAGTCGCAAGCGAGCAGTCCGCGCTCTCCCTCCCGGGCGGCTCGATCGCCGGCACGAGCGTGCACACAAACTCCTACTTTGGCAGCGGTCGATAGCTCCATGCCCTGGGCCAGAAACCCCGCGATCACGCCGGTCAACACATCCCCCATACCCCCGCTGGCCATACCGGGATTGCCGTGCGCGCAGACCGCGGGCCTGTTTACGCCGTCTGTCACCACGGTACCGCTTCCTTTTAGCACACAGACCCCCCCGTAGCGCGCTTGTATGGCCAGTGCCGCGTTGAACCGATCTCCTTGTATGTCCTGGGTCTGTACACCGAGTAAGCGCGCGGCTTCCCCCGGATGGGGTGTTAACACCCAGTTATGCCGTTCTGACGGTTCATGAGCAATGAGATTTAGCGCGTCGGCGTCCACCACCAGCGGCCGGCGCCCTTCTAGAGCCGCGGCCAATAGCGCTTGGGCCCAAGGAGAGCGCCCCAATCCAGGACCGATCGCGATCACGTCGGCTTTGGCCGTCAGAGGGTGTAACTGACCCGCTTCTTCGACCCCATGGCACATGAGCTCAGGCCGCGTGACATTGATGACCGAAGCATGAGCGGCCCGGGTGGCGACGCTGACCAGACCGGCACCAACGCGGGCGGCCGCCTCAGCCGCCATCCGCGCCGCCCCCGCAAAGCCGAAATCGCCGCCCACGACCAGTACGTGCCCGAAGTCGCCTTTGTGACTCGAACGTAGGCGCGGCCTCAGCACCGCCGCAAAATCCTCAAGCTGGATGCGGGTAGCCGCAGGTGCGGCGGCGCTAAACACCTCCCGCGGTACATCCAAACTGTGGTAATAAACCCGGCCGCAGCAATCCGGCCCTTGACCGGTGAATAAGCCTTGTTTCAGGCCGATAAAGCTTATAGTGGCTTCGGCGCGAACAGCGTGTCCCAGGGCGCAGCCCGTGTCCGCGTGCAGACCTGAAGGGATATCGATGGCTAAAACCGAGGCTCCTGATTGGTTGATCCAGCGGATAGCGTCGCCCACACGGCCTTCAATCTTTCGATCCAAGCCTGTGCCGAGCAACGCATCCACCACGACATCGGTGTTTTCCATTGTTTCATCGAAAGCCGCTACCGTTATCCCTCGTTCAGCGAGGGCTTGGCAGGCTAATGCGGCGTCCCCGCGCAAACGCGCCGGATCTCCTACGCTCATGACCCTGACCGCAAGCCCTGCACCGGCCGCTAAGCGCGCGAGCACATACCCATCCCCACCGTTGTTTCCCGGGCCGCACAAGACCGTGAGGTGCTGCGCGCCCGGCCACAGCCACCGCAGCACATCGAAGGCGGCCGCGCCGGCGCGCCGCATGAGGGTGAAACCGGGAACGCCACAGGTGTGGATGGCGTAACGGTCCAGCTCACGCACTGCCTCGGCCCGATAAAGCGCTGCGGGGAGTGGGCTCAAGGGGGGATCAGATTTTGAACACATGGTTGCGAAAATAACGCAACTCCCCGATCGATTCCAAAATATCATCCAGCGCGAGATGGCTGGACTCCTTCTGGAACTCGCCTAAGGTCGGCGCCCATCGGCTCGCCAGTTCCTTGATGGTGCTGACATCGAGGTTCCTATAGTGGAAATAGCGCTCCAACTCCGGCATATAGCGGTACAAGAAACGCCGATCCAGACAAATGCTGTTGCCGCACATAGGGGATTTTCCGGCAGGCACAAGTTGACGCAGGAAAGCCAAGGTGCGTTGCTCCGCTTGGCCATCGCTCACTTGGCTCGCACGAACGCGTTTGAGCAGGCCGGAGCGGGTATGTTGCTCCTTATTCCATTCGTCCATGGTCGCCAAGATGGCTTCATCCTGGCGTATGGCGAGCACCGGACCTTGGGCGATCACATCGAGCTCGCTATCGGTGACTACGGTGGCGATCTCGAGGATGCGATCCTGGTCCGGGTCCAGGCCCGTCATCTCCAAATCAATCCAGATCAAGTTCTTTTCCGAAAGGGCCATTCTGCGTTGACGGAGGTGGAACCGCTACCCTGCGCAAACCGCAGGGGCGGATAAACGCATTACATTTCCTGGCGGCGCGTGATTGCGTGCGCTAAGGTACCGCTATCGACCAGCTCCAGATCGCCTCCGAGGGGAACGCCAAAGGCGATGCGGGAGACCCGGAGCGGCGTTTCCTGCGTCATCTCGCGAATGAAATGCGCCGTAGCCTCACCCTCTGAGGTGGTGCCGGTGGCCAGGATCACCTCCTTAACCTCACCCTGAGTGAGGCGCTGTTTCAGTTTATCCAACCCGATGTCCCGCGGGCCGATACCGTCCAGGGGTGATAAGTGCCCCATCAGCACGAAGTAAAGCCCTGAGTAATCCCCCGACTGCTCAATGGCGCTGACGTCCGGGGGATGCTCCACGACACACAGCAGCGTCGCATCCCGCCTGCCGTTGGTACAGATCGAGCACAGGGCTGTATCGCTGAAATTATTGCACTGGGTGCAATAGCCCACCTTCTCGCTTGCTTCCGCCAGTGCTATCGACAGCCGGCGTGCTGCAGGGCGACCACGTTGCAATAGGTGGAACGCGATGCGCTGAGCCGATTTTGGCCCAATGCCTGGCATCGCTTGCAGCGCGCGGATGAGATTTTCGACCAGAGAACTCGCTATCAAAGCGGTGGCAATTGTCAGGCGTTT
>JBOHHR010000294.1:0-9547 GCA_050725475.1 Gammaproteobacteria bacterium
GGGCCGTAGAGCCTGCCTGCGAACTGCTGCGCCCGGGCAAACAAGGTATTGCGGTTCACCAGATACGGCACCGTCTGCAGGATCCCTGCCCCGGGATTTACTTCCATTAATCGCACCAAGCGCACCATGGTTTCCCCGTCCATCAAGCTGTCTGCATCAAGCACGATCATGTGCTGGTAACGACCTCCCCAACGCCTGCAGAAATCGGCGATATTGCCCGCTTTGCGCCCAACATTGTCGCTACGCCGCCGATAGAACAAGCGGCCTGTAGCGCCCAAGCGCTGCCGCGTGTCGTCCCATGCGAGCTCTTCGGCAAGCCACAGATCCGGATCGGTAGTGTCGCTGAGCACGAAGAACTCGAAGGCATGCATCTGGCCGGTGGCTTGGAGTGAGGCGTACATTGCCTCCAGGGCGGCGAGCACGCGTCGTGGCGGCTCATTGTGGATGGGCAGAAGCACCGCGGTTTTCGCGCGCAACCGGCTCTTGTCATCCTCAGCTTGAACCAGGCCGGTGGTCGCCTCGCGATTCCGAAGCACCATGAGCCCAGCGAGCGCACTCCAAAAGGTGATCCCTATCCATATTAAGTTGAGCGCAAACAGAAGCAGCAACACGATTTCAATAGCCGTAATTCCGGCGGGCTCAAACACTCGATAGAGCTCGAAGCTTGCGGCCGCCGTGGTGGCGAATCCTAGGCCAAACACTACGCTCCTACGGAACCAGGCGCGCGGCCCCACGTGCTCTTCTATTCTTGCTCCCGACCATTCGGCCAGCGACTGCTCGGGCATGGATAGCGGCTGCTCCGGCGGGTGGGCGATAGGCAATACCTGCCGCAGTGCGGCTAGAAACTCCGCTGGCGGCTGCTCAGAAAGGAAAGCCTGCGGCCATCTCCGCCCTATCTCCGCGGTCACCAGGGCGGCGCGAAGGACTTCCACACCGATATCGAACGGAAGCTCCAGAGACCTGGCAAGACCCCGCAGCCAAGCGTCCAGGCGTCGCGTAGCGCAGACTACTGCTTCAGATGGCTTGGGTTGTTCCGGCAGGGTGGCTCTAATCTGAGCGATGAGGGGTGCGAGGTGAACGGGTTCTCGGATCCCGAACTTGGCGTAAAAACCGCCTAGCGCCCTGTCGACTCGGCGTTCGTGACGGGAGCCGCGGCGCGAGGCCAAGCCGCGCCGCGGCTCTCTTTGCCCCATTAGGTCTGACATACAGAGGCTTATTCAGACCACTGATAAATCCAAGTCTCGCTCAGGGCTGCTTCGCCGAGTTGCAGAAAACAACGCAACTCAATGGGATCACCCCCCTCGGGGATGAGATCAAAAAAAGCACGCCAGTTGCCTGTTACTTCATTGAACTGCGAGACTAAATTATTAACGGTGCCGCGCGAGGCCCAAACCACTGCCCTTAGGGAAGCATCCGCGACTTTTGGCAGTTTCTCGCCGGCGAAATCGATGACGAATTTCCGTGCCCTCTCAGACTCGCCACGTCCCACGCGTGTCGCCACCACGAGCGCCATGTTGGGCTTCACGGGTGTTTGCCTGCACCAGTGCAAACGGTAGGTTAGAGGCCATTCGGAGCCGGCGTTGGGCGGGTCCTTAGGTTCCCAAAACACCACGATATTGTCGTTTATTTCATTGTCTGTTGGGATTTCGACCAGTTTTACCACACCCTCTCCCCAACTTCCGACCGGCTCTACCCAGAGACTGGGGCGCATGTCATAACGTGACTCCAAATCCTGGTAGTTGGCGAAATCACCGTTGCGTTGCATGAGTCCGAAGCCCTGCGGGTTGTGGTCAAGAAAAGAGCTTATCCTCAAGCGAACCGGGTTGTCTAGCGGCCGCCAAAGCCACTCCCCACGGCCGTTCCAGATCATGAGTCCGTCGGAATCGTGGACTTCCGGTCTGAAATCGTCCACGCCCCGCCGGTCGTTGGCTCCGAAGAAGTACATGCTCGTCAGCGGCGCAAGTCCTATACGCCCAAGTCGCTTGCGAGGATAAAGCATTAACGATACGTCCGTGACCGTAATCTCGCCCGGGCGCACAGTGAATGTATAAACACCCGTGGTGCTCACGCTGTTGAGCAAGGCGTGGATGACCAGGCTGTTATCCGTAACCGGACGTTCCAGATAGAACTCCGTGAACAACGGAAATTCCTCGCCCTCTTCGGAGGCCGTGGCGATGGCCAAACCGCGGGCCGAAATCCCGTAACGCATGCCATGGCCTACGGCGCGAAAGTAAGTCCCTCCCTGAAAGGCGATCAACTCATCGCGGCGGTCCGCGGCGTTGAGTGGATAATGAACCCTAAAACCCGCAAACCCCAGCCCCTCCTTTAGCAAGGATTGATCGAAACGATTTTTCCCAAAATCGAAGAGTGCCGGATGGTAACGGATCTCCATGGCTCGCTCGTCCATCACCTCATAGAGCCTAACGGGGGTTTTATAGTAGAAGCCGGGGTGGAAGAACTGGGTGATGAACCGTAGATTTTTCTCGAGCCACAAGGATTCGTTGGACTGGAAGCGAATGTCACGGTACTGGTCATAGGTTAACTCAATCAAGGCCTCCGGCAGTTGCACTTTGGGAGTCTGATAAGCCGTCCTTGCCAGCTCCCGCGCGCGTTGACGCAGTAAATCCAACGAGAAAGGCCAAGCCTTACCCAACTTAGGTGCGGCCTGGAGGCGCGCGGAAGAAGCTAAAAGGGATAGCAAGCAACTCAAACGTAGAATAAACGTGCGCCGGTTCATGTGATCATTGTACAAAGATAGGCGTGCTGGACTCCATGGTCCTGTTCAGCCAGGCGGTCAAAACAAGTTCCCATAGGACATCCGCCCATGAAGCACAAAGTTTTTGTGCGTCGCAAGTCCCTTGCAAATCGATCCTAAAAGAGGCAAGCTGCAACGCAACAAAACGCTGGGGCTTTAGCACTATAGCGGAGGGCGTCTATGACCCGTAAGTTTGCATCCGTAGAGAGCATGGTGTCTGAGGAAACCATGTCCTTAATTGATCATGCGACTAAGCAAGAAATAGAGCTACCGGTGCTGCGGGGAAGCGTGGGGCCAAGAGCGCTAGACATCCGCGGCTTATATGCCATAGCCGGGATCTTAACCTACGATCCCGGGTTTACCTCCACGGCAAGTTGTGACTCGGAGCTCACCTATATCGACGGTGAGCAAGGGGTGCTGCTCCATCGTGGCTACGCCATCGAAGACTTGGCTGAGCACAGCGACTATCTGGAGGTCTGCTATCTACTGCTGAACGGGGAACTGCCGACCCACGCCGAAAAAGAAGCCTTCGCGCGCACCATAACACGTCACACCATGGTGCATGAACAGTTGCGGGACTTCTTTCGCGGTTTTCGCCGCGACGGCCATCCCATGGCGATCATGGTTGGCGTGGTGGGGGCTTTATCGGCTTTTTACCATGACAGCACCGATATCTCCGATCCACACCAGCGCATAGTGGCCTCCCACCGCTTGATTGCAAAGATGCCGACGATTGCGGCCATGGCGTACAAGTACGCTAAAGGACAACCTTTCGTCTATCCACGCAACGAGCTCGGATATGCCGAGAATTTTCTTTACATGACCTTCGCCGTACCGGCACAGCCGTGCACGGTTAGCCCGATACTGGCAAGGGCCATGGACCGCATTTTGATCCTGCACGCCGATCACGAGCAGAACGCCTCCACCTCCACCGTGCGCCTGGCCGGCTCCTCACTCGCTAACCCCTTTGCCTGCATCGCCGCCGGCATCGCCTCGCTTTGGGGTCCGGCGCATGGAGGCGCCAACGAAGCGGTGCTGAACATGCTCCGGGAGATTGGAGGCAAAGAGCGCATAGCGGAATACATCCGCAAAGCCAAAGACAAGAATGACCCGTTCCGGCTGATGGGCTTCGGTCACCGGATCTATAAGCACTATGATCCGCGGGCCAAGGTGTTGCGCGAATCCGCCCATGAGGTGTTAGAGGAGCTTGGCGTCAAACGCGAGCCTTTGCTCGATCTTGCCATGGAGCTTGAACGCATTGCCCTGGAAGACAGCTACTTTGTTGAGAAAAAGCTATTTCCCAACGTGGACTTCTACTCTGGCATTATCTTACAGGCTATGGGTTTTCCCACCTCCATGTTCACCGTGTTGTTTGCAATGGCCCGCACCGTCGGATGGATTGCGCAGTGGAAAGAAATGATCGAGGATCCCGGACAGAAAATCGGCCGGCCGCGCCAGATCTACACCGGCTACCCGAAGCGCGATTACGTTTCCCTTGATAAGCGCGCTTAAACTGCCCTAGTAAGCCCTGCCAACTTCCGCGTTAGCGACCGGGTGAGGCTTCCCGAGCGATTACCTCTACCAGCTCCGACGACGACTTGCAACTGCCCCTTGTCAGCGCCCGTCAGCACCAGGGGGCTCGCCTCGCGCCCGCAACGAAATCGAGGCTTCGCTGATCTTCGACAGCCGGTAGCAGGTTCGTCACGCATAAATACTCGATAACCGCCCTAGTCCCTTGTTGCACATGTTTCTCATTCGTACGATAATTCGCGCATTAGTCTTTTCCACGAACGTTCTTATGTATGTTTGTATTTGCAGCCGAGTGACCGACAGCGATATCCGGCGCGCCGTCCAGGAAGGCACATCACAGCTCAAACGCCTGCAACGCCGGTTGCAGTTCGGCGCCGACTGTGGTTCTTGCCTTGAGGAGGCGCAGGAATGCCTGCATCGCGCGCTAAATGAGCGGCGTGTTCGGTCGTTTGACTCTTGACATCCGGTGCTTGCTCGCGTAGACAGTTAGCTTTCCATCGCGGTCGTTATCTTATTTGGACGATGTTCCGTTAGGCGCGCTATTCGCCAGCTTAGTCCTGCTGATTATCCTTTCCGCCGGTTTCTCCGGCTCAGAGACGGCGATGATGGTCCTCAACCGTTATCGGCTGCGCCATCTGGTCGCGAAAAAGCACAAGGGAGCCATGCGCGCTCACGCCCTGCTCGAACACCCCGACCGACTCATCGGCCTGATCCTGCTCGGGAACAACTTCGTCAATATCCTCGCTTCCTCCATTGCCACGTTAATCGCCTTGCGCCTCTTTGGCGAAGCCGGGATCGCCATCGCCGCCCTTGTGCTGACTTTAGTTGTTTTGGTGTTCGCGGAGGTCGCCCCCAAGACCCTGGCCGCATTGAACCCGGAGCGGATCGCGTTTCCCGCCGCGGTGGTGCTCAAGGCCATGCTGCGCGTGTTCTACCCCATCGTGTGGATCGTCAATGCGCTGGCAAACGGCCTGTTGTGGCTGCTGCGGGCACAGCCTGATAACGCTCAAATGGCGCTAAGCCGCGAAGAGTTGCGGGTAGTGGTCAAGGAAGCGGGCGCGATGATCCCCAGGCGGCATCAAAAGATGTTGCTTGGAATTTTGGATCTAGAAAAGGTTAGCGTAGAGGACATCATGGTGCCTCGCGCTGAGATCGTGGGCCTAGACCTGGAGGACGATGAAACCGAATTAGAGTCACAGTTGGCTATATGTCGCCACACGCGCTTACCGGTGTTTCGGGGAAGTCTAGACAACACAATTGGCATCTTGCATGTGCGGAAAATACAGCGGCTGTATGACACGGATGGCAAGTTCGGCGTATCGCGTATCGAACCGCTACTCACTGAGCCGTACTATGTTCCCATTGGTACCCCTTTGCACACCCAGCTAAGCAACTTCCAGCGACATAAGCGGCGCCTGGCGCTGGTCGTGGATGAATACGGTAACATCCAAGGACTGGTAACCTTGGAAGATATCTTGGAAGAGATCGTCGGGCAGTTTACAACAGACCACCAAGAGCTCACTCAAGTTACCCACCCTCAGGAAGATGGCAGTTTCCTTATCGACGGCGGTGCCAACATACGCGAGATCAACCGCCACCTGAAATGGATGCTCCCGTCGCGGGGCGCCAAGACCCTCAACGGGCTGATCTTGGAGACCTTAGAAACCATGCCAGAGCCAGGCACCAGTTTACGGGTAGATGGATATACTCTAGAGGTCGTCCAAGCGACCGAACAGGCCGTCAAAACGGCAAAAGTCATGCCCCCCCCACGAAAGAAACCGCTAAGGCGTAGCGCCACCAGGATGCATAGATGAGATCGTCCCCTTCCCCTACTCGTTGCTCAGTCGACTCCCGCTCTCTTAAGCGCTTCTTTCAAGGTTCTTACGGCTAGGACTTCTAACCCCGCGGAATCGGTCTTCGACGCATTCGCTTTGGGAACGATGGCGCGCTCTGTTTGGCTGCCTCCCTGAGACATGCATACAACACTTGAGCCAACGGTATAACTACCGTTATACTATAATTTATGAAAACGGCGATTTCTATCTCAGATGCGCAGTTTGAGGCTGCCGAGAAACTAGCGAATCGATTGGGCGTATCGCGTAGTGAGCTGTACCAACGGGCTCTTGCCGAATTTATCACCAAGCATTCAAACGAAGCAGTAACCGAAAAGCTTAATGAAATTTACCGTGGTGACGAAGGGTTGGAAGGAATAGATGCAGAGCTAGTGGATCTCCAAGCGCAGTCCATACCTAAAGAAAAGTGGTGAAAAAGGGTGAGATCTGGTGGGCGTCGCTGCAAAAGCCAGTGGGTTCTGAGCCAGGTTATCGCCGTCCGGTGTTGATCATCCAAGCGGATGCTTTCAACCGCAGCCGGATCAAGACTGTAATTGCGGCGGTTATTAGCTCCAATCTCAAGCTATTGCAAGCTCCAGGAAACGTGCGCCTGGCGCAGGGAGTTAGTGGTTTGAAGAAAGAATCCGTGGTCAACGTGTCGCAGCTAATCACCCTGGATAAGTCCTTTTTGTCAGAGCACGTCGGCCGCATTAGCTCGTCCAAACAAAGAGAAATCGACGAAGGTCTGAGGCTGGTGCTGGCGCTCTAGTCTCCACTGGATAAAACAGAGCGCGGCGGGTCGCCTGTGCCGACAGGGTATGGTGCCGGGGCCGCCACGCTGGTTGGCTTAGCTGACGATTCTATTAACTCAGTATCCGGCATCGACAAGAAACTGCAAGGTCGCGTAATGGAAGCAATTACGAAATCACCCGCGGACCCACCACGATCATCGGCGACACAATTGCGCCTCCCCTCTAGCGACGTCCCTTTAGATCGATGGTAGGCAGGAAAGCAAGTGGGGTGCAAGGAGAACGGGTGATGCCCGATTCGATGACATCGCCCTTCGAACAATGAGATAATGGCCAGACTTCAAACGCTTAGCGCCTAGCCATCGCGGTATCCATGGAACAACGAAAACTCTTGGTCACGAGCGCCCTGCCTTACGCCAACGGCCCGATCCATCTCGGGCATCTGGTCGAGTATATCCAGACCGATATCTGGGTGCGGTTTCAAAAGATGCGCGGCCGCCTCTGCTATTACGTGTGCGCCGACGACGCCCACGGTACGCCCATCATGCTGCGCGCGCAACAAGACGGGCTCAGCGCCGAGCAACTTATTGCGCGCATGGGCGAGGAACACAGAGCGGATTTCGCCGACTTCGCCATCGGATTTGATAACTACTACAGCACCCACTCGCCCGAGAACCAAGCGCTTTGCACGACTATTTATCAGCGGTTGCAGGAGGGCGGCCACATCGACAAGCGGGTGATCGAACAACTCTATGACCCAGAGCGGAAGATGTTTCTTCCCGATCGCTTTATCCGTGGGCGCTGCCCCCGATGTGGCGCCGAAGACCAGTACGGCGACAGCTGCGAGGCCTGCGGAGCCACCTATTCGCCGACCGAACTGGTCGATCCCGTGTCTGCGGTCAGTGGGGCCAGACCAGTATCGCGGGAGTCCGAGCATTATTTCTTCCGGCTGCAGGATTTCGAGAGCATGCTCAAGGACTGGACCCGAGCGGGGCACCTGCAGGGCGAGGTGGTAAATAAACTGGATGAATGGTTTAAGACCGGTTTGAAGGAATGGGACATCTCCCGCGATGCTCCCTACTTCGGTTTCGAGATCCCCGCTGCGCCGGGAAAGTACTTCTACGTGTGGTTGGACGCCCCCATTGGCTATTTCGCCAGTTTCCAGAATTTGTGCCAGCGGGCAGGCATCGATTTTGATGCCTTTGTCGCCCCCGATAGTGATGCCGAGCTATACCACTTCATCGGCAAGGACATCATCTATTTTCACGCCCTGTTTTGGCCGGCCATGTTGGCGGGCGCTGGATTCCGCACCCCGAGCGCGCTGTTTGCGCACGGGTTTCTGACCATTGACGGGCAGAAAATGTCCAAGTCGCGCGGCACCTTTATCACCGCACGCACTTATCTCAATCATTTGGACCCGGAATATTTGCGCTATTACTTTGCCGCCAAGCTGGGGGCTGGCGTGGATGACATCGACCTCAATCTGGAGGATTTCCAACAGCGGGTAAACGCGGATCTGATCGGCAAGGTAGTCAATATCGCCAGCCGCTGCGCCGGCTTCATCGGTAAGCGCTTTGCCGGCAGACTGAGCGAGGCTATTGCTGACCCCGTACTGCTGCGTGAGTTCCGGGGCGTTGCGGATACCATTGCGGCGGCTTACGAGGCTAGGGAGTTTTCCAAGGCGATGCGCGAGATCATGGCCTTGGCCGACCGCGTCAACCAGTATATCGACGAACAAAAACCGTGGCTGATGGCCAAGGAACCGGTTGCTGAAAGCGCGCTGCAAGCCGTTTGCACCATGGGCTTAGAGTGTTTCCGGCTCTTGATCGTTTATCTTAAGCCGGTGCTGCCGAAGATGGCCGCAAAGGTAGAATCGTTTCTGAACGTTCCTCCGCTGTCGTGGGAAGCCCTGACCCAACCCTTGCTCGGACACACGATCGGACCATTCAAACCGCTGATGACGCGTGTGGAAAAGCAGGCGCTAGAGGCGATGCTGGATGATAGCAAACCTGATTTGGTTTCCAAGGCAAAAGCAAACCCCTACGAGTTGGTCGGAGCCCAGATAAGCATTGATGATTTCGCCAAGCTCGATCTGCGGGTGGCCAGAGTACAACACGCTTCCGTGGTAGAAGAGGCCGATAAGCTGTTGCGCTTGACCTTGGATCTCGGCGGCGAGGTGCGCACCGTGTTTGCGGGAATACGTTCGGCGTATCGGCCCGAGGATTTGCAGGGCCGCTTAGTAGTCGTGGTCGCCAATTTAGCCCCGCACACGATGCGTTTTGGCATCTCGGAAGGGATGGTGTTAGCCGCCGGGTCTGAAGAGAAGATTTTCTTGCTGCATCCGGATGAAGGCGCAGAGCCCGGTATGCCGGTGCGATGAGGCGCTGGACCTCGCCGAGAGGGGCGGCCGTTGCAAAGAAAACAGCGACCATCGACACGGGGTGGCGAAGGCGCCCTACCTCTATCCGCTGCAGCGCTCTTTTCGAGAAAGACTCACCGCGCCGTGACCCGCGAGGAAGCACTTGATTTCGCCAAACTTGCGACGCGCCCCCCTCAGGTGGCGGTGATCGATGAATCCGTCTGTATCGGCTGCACCAAATGCATTGCCGCTTGTCCCTTCGATGCGATCTTGGGTGCCGCTACGCAAATGCACACCGTGCTCGCCGAGCTGTGTACCGGTT
>JBOHHR010000295.1:0-3832 GCA_050725475.1 Gammaproteobacteria bacterium
CTATAAGGCAGCACCAGTGTGGGTAAGGACCTATCAGTAGCGTCACGACAGCACGTTTGATCTCGCTCGATTTTGCCCTACCGGATGAGCAATTCCTTAGCACAAGCGGTTCTCAACAAACCGCTAAGCAACCACGACCCGGGGCAAGGTGACGCGAAAACAGGCGCCGCCCTGTTTTTCCACGACTTCAATCGTTCCACAATGTGCTTTTACATACTCTTGGGAAATGGCTAATCCTAAGCCTGTGCCTTTGACATGGCCGCTTTCGATCGCCCTTCCCTGAAAAAATGGTTCAAAAACCTGCCGCCGCTCCGCGGGATCGACCCCGGGCCCTTCATCCAGAACTTCTAGATCAATACGGTTCTCATGGTTGCGCAGCGTTACGCTTATTTTTCCGTGGAAGGGTGAATATTTAATCGCGTTGGAGAAAAGATTGTCCAAAACGACCCCAAGTTTTTCCGCATCACCGTTGACTTGTAGCGGCTCCAGCTCCATCTCCACCGACAGTTCTTTTGCCTGCAGAGTGAGCTTGTGCTCTTCCAGGGTTTGATGGACCAGTTGGTGTAGCGAGACCGGCTGCGGGGCAAGCTTTGTTGCATTATTGCCCGCGACGCGACTGAAGCGCAGCAAGTTTTCGATTCGGTCTTGTAGCTGGAGACAGTTCTTATGCAGAATCTCTGCAATTTCGGCTTGGTCTGTGTTCAACCAGCCCACCACTTCGTCCCGAAGCAGTTGTGAGCCCTCGCGTAAGGCGGTCAGGGGCGTTTTCAGATCATGGGAAACGTGGCGAAGAAATTTGCTCTTTTGATAATCGAGCTCGAGCAAACGCAGGCGCAGCCAGTCCAGGTGCTTGCCGACCTCTTCCAGATCTTTGGGGCCTTTAACCCGAATGGACGAGGAGAACTCACCTTTGCCGAGTTGGCGAATAGCCCGCTCTATCTGTTCAACCGATTTCGCGATAAACAGTGAACCCAGAAGTGCGAGCAACAGCACGGTCGGTATCAAGGCAGACGCTTGCAAGATCAAGCTGTGTTGCACCTGCGCCGCGGCCTGGCCCATTCGATCAGCGCCATCCACCACCGATGCTCTGCTCTCGTTTAAAAGCGAATTTGCCAACTCGCTCGCTTCGGCGAACCGGGTCAAAGCCTGCGGCACCGTTTCCGGGTACCCCTGAGGATAGCGCAATGCCTGATAGATTTGCGTCTCTTCCTTGATCAACTCGGCAAGCAGTTTTCGTTGCGAGGCACTGAGATCGAGCGAAGAAAGGTTATCTACCAAAGCTCGGAATTGTGACCTGCGCTTTAAATAACCCTCATACAGGCTTCGGTCCCCGAGCAACTGGAATTGCCGTGCGTTGCGTTCCATAGCGGTAACCTCTTCGGTGAGGATACGTCCGGATTCGACAATTCGAGCGGCTTCAAATACCGCTTGTCGACCCTGTAATGAAAGCCGACCGACGGAAATCGTTGCGCTAATCAGGGCAAAAATGAGCGGCAAAGCGACCAGAGAAAAGCTGATCAGGAGAATATGTAGGACGGAAGCTGGGCGGTAAGCGTTCACCTTTAACTCATCGGTTTGAGTACGCGACAAACCGAATCTTACCGCAAAAGCTGGAAGCGGAGCAGATCAAAGCCCTTTTGGCGCGGTAACCTCAAACCCCCTTTGTGCCCAGGTCACCACGCCCCAAGGGTTGATCTGCTAATCGTTCTCAACAGGAAGCAACTCACAACTTGTGCCAGTTCTGGAGCACGCTAGTAAAAACTATATCAAACAACCAGATGAGAATATTATCTTTCGTACCCGTTTGGCCGAAACGTGTAAATCGCGTGGCTGCTCGAACACAGTTATTTTCCAGTTTCCCGTAACTTTTTGAATTGCCGAATCATTCCACTGTGTCCGGATAGCCACGGGTAGGTGCATTGGTTCTTCTGGAGCTTGGACGCTCGCCGAACTAAGGTAACGCAGCGGCGAGAAAAGCGGTGGAATTGCCTAACTGTTTCGTCGAGGGAACAAACGGCGCACAATGAATATTGTTGGAAAAAAATAAATCCGGTTACTTGGAGCCAGTTAGTGACAACGGCACCTTCCTTATTTGAGCTGATCCGCGAGCTCGTCTTGCAGCACTCACCGAGCGGTGTCGAGAACGAGGTGGATAGCTTATTGAAGCGGCGTTTCGATGCTCTTGGCCTGGAGAGCGCCGTCGATGCCGCGGGGAATCTCGTTGCTAAAATTTCGGGGCAAGGTGGAGGTCGTCTCGCGATCACGGCGCACAAGGATGAAATTGGCGCCATAGTCACGGATGTGCAAGCCGAAGGGCGGGTGAAAGTACGAAAATTGGGTGGCGCCTTTCCTTGGGTGTATGGGGAAGGCGTGGTCGATCTCTTGGGTGATCACGCCTGCGTGAGCGGGATTCTGTGCTTCGGTTCGCGCCACGTGTCCCACCTCTCCCCGCAAAAAGCGCAGCAGGATGATGCTCCTCTACGCTGGTCCGATACCTGGGTCGAGACCAAGTGCAGCGAGCGCGAGTTGGTGGCCGCCGGTATTCGCCCGGGAACGCGGATGGTCGTCGGCAAGCACCGCAAGGAGCCGTTTCCCCTGAAAGATCACATCGCGAGTTACACCCTCGATAACAAAGCCTCCCTGGCCATTTTGTTGCAGCTGGCGCAAAGGCTCCATAGTCCCGTGCCCGATGTGTATCTGCTGGCGTCGGCGAAAGAGGAAGTGGGTGCCATGGGGGCCATGTACTTCAGTCAGCGCGAGGCGGTGGACGCGCTCATCGCCTTGGAGATCTGCCCCATCGCGCCTGAGTACCCAGTTAAGGATGGGCCGGCGCCTGTATTGCTGTCAGAAGATGGCTACGGTTTGTACGACGAATCCCTGAACGCTGCTCTCCGGCAGGCGGCGGCAAAACGCGATATTCCCTTGCAGCTCGCGGTGATCAGCGGATTCGGCAGTGACGGCTCGATCGCGATGAAGTACGGGCACGTGCCGCGTGCGGCTTGTCTGGGATTTGCGACCCAAAACACCCACGGTTACGAAATCGCGCATTTAGGAGCCATCGCGAACTGCATCGAGGTGTTGGAGGCCTTTTGTACCACAGGGCCTATCGCGTGATTCATTATTCATTGCCTAAGTCTCGTTGTTGCAGCCCGCGCTTTTCATCCTTGCCTTAGCGCTTGCCTCCGTCGCAACCTTGAGCGGCTTTAGCCGGGCCGGGGTTAGGCGTGCGGAGTCGGCCCACCCGCCGCTCGGCCATTTTTTAGAGGTGGACGGGGTGCGGCTGCATTATTCTTCTGAGGGTGAGGGATCGGCGCTCGTGCTGGTGCACGGAGCCAGCTCCACGCTGCGGGAATTTACCGGCATCCTGCCCAGTCTCAGCCGCGCACACCGGGTGATCGCGTTTGACCGGCCAGGTTTCGGCTACAGCGCCCGCCCGCCGGGGCCATGGATGGATCCGGCCAAGCAGGCACGCCTGTTCCACGAGGCGCTCCAGAAATTAGGCGTCGAGCGTCCGATCCTGGTGGGACATTCCTGGAGTGGCGCGGTGGTGCTTTCCTACATGCTCGACTACCCGCGTGATCTCGCGGGAGCGGTATTGATCGCCGGCGTAACCCATCCTTGGGAAGGCGGGGTGCATTGGTTACATCACGTTGCGGGAACGCCGGTGGTGGGCTCACTGGTGGCGCATACGGTACTGTATCCCTTAGTGCGTATTCCGGCCATCGTGATCGCTTGTTCCGGAGCATCGTGATCACTGATTCCGGGGATCGTGATCATTCATCGGAGCGAAGCGACGGTGTTGTTCTATTCTAAATCTTCTTTATCCTCTTTA
>JBOHHR010000296.1:0-3922 GCA_050725475.1 Gammaproteobacteria bacterium
ATTACACACAGGGGCAATTGGTGAACATCGAGGTCGACATCGTGGCTCGGTATATAGAGCGGCTGCTAACGGCGTCCAAGGAAGTCCGCTGATCACCCGTTAACAAGCTGTTCAAACAGTAAATATCTATCCGCAGCTATCCAACACCGTCTATTGACAGCCGGACGGCATTTACGGTATTTGTCGCATGAATACCGTCATATGGAGCTCAAATACCGTCATGCTCACAGACACTAAGGCGCGGCAGGCCAGGCCAAAAGAGAAACCCTACAAGCTCACCGACCACGGCGGGCTATATCTATATATCGCCCCCGCGGACGCCAAGTCATGGCGTTACGACTATCGGCTTCACGGCCGGCGCGAGACCCTGACCCCCTATGCCACTCTGGGGAAGGTCGGTACTATGGATCAGGTCCGGTAGTTTAATCCGCCGCCAAACCCAGCGAAGGAAACGGACAAGCGATACGCAGAATATCGCAAGCTCTACGGCGACAAGTGTTGGGAGCTAGATGCCCTGCTGGCTTTACTTGTTGAGAATGGGTGCACAACGAATTAGCATCCGACGCCATTCGCCTCAATGATCGAAAAAACTGTTCTCGATTTCCCACCCGCCTCGCTAGGATCCCCTAAGTCGGACAGGCTCCTAGCAATGCCCCGAAAACAGAAACAAGCAGAAGCACGTTTTCGTCTCTTGTGCTCACTCGGCCTCGACAGCCGGACTCTGATGCCCGCTTTGGTAAAAAACCTACGGGAAATCGTGCCGAATACTGGTTGCTGTCTTGTCTGGTGTAACCGAGATCTGGAGATCACCAATGCGTATATGGAGCCACAGGACCCGAAGCTCGCCGCATTGTATTACACCGAATTTCATAACAACCGCCGCGAGAGAGAATTCCTCGTGACTTTAAATGAAGGCTTGCGCCTTCCCGGACTGGTGAGGCGCTCGCATGAGATCCTAAAGGTCAGCTGGCGTGAGTTTAAGCGCAGCGATTTCTACAATATCTTCTGGCGTCTGGGAAATTGGAATCACGTGCTCGGGATGAAGATCACCGACGGTGACGAGCTCCGGGGCAGCATGACGCTGTTGCGGACGAGCGCGGAGCAGGACTTCTCGGAAACCGAGGTGCGTGCCCTAAAGGCGCTCCTGCCTCACCTCGGGCACGCCATGGCCGTGGACAACGCCTACGAAGGCCCTTGGGTCGATAGCGACGACGCCGGCCTGATCCTATTGGACACGCTCGGCCACATCCAGCACATGAGCCCGGTCGCAAGAACACTGATCACCCATGCCGCCCATCCGGTGATCAACTCCAGCGAGTACCGACATATCTCAGCACTGGGCGATGTGGAGGGCCTGTTGCGGGGGCTCTGCCATGACCTTTCCGCGATCGCTCAAGGCCGGGGCGCACCCACGCCCCCTGTGGCCCGGGTCCATAACAGCTGGGGACGGTTTACCTTCCGCGCCTATTGGCTGGACGCGGTAGGCACCGAGGGTACAATACTCATCGGCGTCAGCGTGCAGCGACAGGAGCCGCTGGCCCTCAGGCTGATGCGCGCGACGAGCAAGGTTCCGCTCAGTCCGCGGGAGCGCCAGATCTGCCTGCACATGGCTCATGGCTTATCCTATGTGGAGATCGCAAGGCGGCTGGGGCGCTCCGAACGAACGGTGGTTACGCATACCCAGCATATCTTCGAGAAACTAGAGGTCAACAGCCGTCGCGAGCTCTTTGACCGTCTGATGCTGATGTGAAGAGCGGTGGGATTAACTCTGACGCCCAAGCTCACCAGCGCCACTCTACCCCCGCAAAGGCGGCGATCCCATCGCCAGGAAAGAACAGCGGGACATCCTGGCCGCCGGCGTGGGAGATCACCTCTGTGGTTGCGGCATAATGGGCGTCGCTTAGATTCTTGCCTTCGATAAACCACGCCCATCCACGTTGCTCGCGATATCCAAGCTTGAGATCCACGGTTGCGTAAGCTTGAGCAAAGAGCGTGTTCGCATGGTCCACCGGATAATCCGCAGGAACCCACTCAAACGAAGGACCAATGTAATAGCCTTGCGGCCATCGATACAAAAGCTCGGCTCGATAGACATGCTCCGGGATTCCGGCGATGCGGTTGTTCCCGAACACAGGATCCTCGGAGAACCGAAAGTCATTCCAGGTGTAGGTTTGATTGAGGCTCAGCCCCCCAATAACTCTTAGAGTCACGCCGAGCTCGATCCCCTGATGGACGGTATCCCGAGCGTTTACGGTGCCGAGGGGCTCGCCGCGGGTGTTGGCGAGGCTCAATAGCTCATCATCCAACCAGCTATGATAATAAGCGAGGTCCCAATTCAGCCGCTCATCGGGCGTGCGGCCTCGCGTTCCGACTTCGATCGTGGTCGCGGTTTGATCATCGACCGGGGTGACGTTTAGGCCCGCAGTAAGCTCACCCAAGGTGGGCGGTTCAAAGCTGCGGCTTAGGTTGGCGAATACCTGCAGTCTTGGTTTCGGATCGTATCGTAAACCCAGTTTGGGGCTTAGGCCGGTGAAGGTTTTGTCGAAGTGAAGCTTGTCATCCGCAAGGAAGCGGTCCTCGACCTCGCGCAGCGCCTTAGACCACTGTCCGCCCACAAGCAAGGCTAGATTCGGCAGGAGGCCGAACTCGATCTCGCCATAGAAATCGAGGTTACGCGCGTTGCTGTGATTCCTGCTGAGCTGAGGACCACGATCCCCACCCACATTGAGGAAACGATCATCGTCGCCATCACCTTGCCAGACGCCAAGACCCAGCGTCAGCCGGCGGATCTGCTTAAGCAACGGTGTTTCCCAGACAAAGCGCAGGTCGGCGCCATAGTTCTCCGAAACCCCATCGACTACAAACACTATGGGAAAATCGAGCTCCTGATAGGCATAGGAGGCGGTGATTTCCAGCCAACGCCGGCCGTCGCCAAAACGCGTGCGGTTCGCGATCCGCCATTGGAAAAGATCGAGCCGCTGGTTGCCGGCCTCGTTGAGCGGATTGGCCTGTTCCGGATCGGCGTCGAGCTGGGCTTGGGTCAGACCACCGGGAAACTCAGAGTCGCTGTCGATGAGATGGAAAAACCATCGGGTCTCTAAAGCGGGACTCAGGCGCAGCCCAAGATTCGCAGACAGCCGCTCGCGCGTATGGCGAGAATGGGCACGAAACCCCTCCTGATCGGCATAGGCGGCGCTCAACAACCCGTCGCTCGGGCCGCGCAGCCCGGCCAGCGCCAACTGCGCTTGCTTATAGTCAAAGCCGCCGCCCTCGAGGCGCAAGCTCACCGGCGGCGCGTCGTAACCGGAGGAGGACACGAAGTTGATGGCCCCACCCAAAGTGGTGGCGCCATACTGCAAGGCATTGGCGCCGCGATAGACCTCGATATAGCGGGTCGCCAGAGGGTCAAAGGCATGGAAGAAGGCGCCACCGTCGGCGTGATCGATGGGGATCCCGTCCTGCAGCAGCTTGATGCCGCGCAAGCCGATCGTTCGCTGCAGTCCTGAGCCGCGGATCGAGAGGCGTGCTTCGTCTGCGCCGAAGCGCGGTTGCACCCACACCCCGGGGGACCACCGCAGGAGATCGGAGATATGGTTGGTGCGCCCTTCGCGGTAGGTCTCCGCATCGATGAGATCAGTGCCGCCGGGAACTCGCTCCAAGCGCTTGCGCGCGGTCTCAAGTGAAGGCAGGGTGCCACCAGTGGGTTCCCCTTCGACCACAATCTCGGGCAACTCGACGACGGAGTCAGTCTCCGCGTGTATGCCGCGTTGATAAAACAACAAGCCCGCCACCAGGAAGCACGGTAAATTTGTTCTCCGTCCACCCAGTCAAGCAGAGGTAGCCGCGCACGTGTTTTTCGTCATCCGCAGGTAGTCGAAGACCAAGCGCACGTTGCGGGTGAGTTCCCGCATCTTCTGCGCCA
>JBOHHR010000297.1:0-3253 GCA_050725475.1 Gammaproteobacteria bacterium
ATAAACACACTATGTTTGTGGTCCTGGACCACTCGCCCTCTAAGCTCATGATCTCGTTGGTGCCGGGAGAGGGACTCGAACCCACACATGGTTACCCATACCAGATTTTGAGTCTGGCGCGTCTACCCGTTCCGCCACCCCGGCTTGAGCGTGCTTGAACGGCGAGAAAGTATAAATAATGGCCTGCCTAAAAGCGAACGCTGAGCCTCCCGAGAGATCTGCTACCATGCCCCAGTTATGCACCCAAGCGATTTCTCGTACCGTTTACCGGAAACTCTGATCGCGCAGTATCCGGCGGCCCGGCGTACCCAGAGCCGCTTGCTTCTGTTGGACCCTGGAAGCGGGGCTCTCGATGACAGGCTATTCAACGAATTGCCTTCGCTGTTGAGTCCGGGAGACCTGTTGGTGTTCAATGATACGCGCGTGGTCAAGGCCCGTTTGTGTGCCCACAAGCCCACCGGGGGCCAGGTCGAGGTATTGGTCGAACGGGTCATAAACGGGGCGAGCGTGTGGGCACAGATCCGCGCCAACAAAGCGCTGAAGGCAGAAGCTTCGCTCTTATTCCAGGGAGGAATCAAAGCCCAGGTTCTGGGGCGAAGCGAAGATCTGTTCGAACTTCGCTTTGAACAGGAGCGGGATCCTTATGCGGTGATGCAGGCCATAGGGCAAGTTCCTCTGCCGCCGTATATCCGCCGCTCGGCTGTTCAAGACGACGAGCTGCGCTACCAAACCGTTTTTGCGAGGGTCCCGGGCGCGGTAGCCGCCCCTACGGCGGGACTGCATTTCGACTCATCGCTGCTTGATACTCTACGGCGTGGCGGCGTCAATTTCGCCTTTGTTACTCTGCACGTGGGGTATGGGACGTTTCAGCCGCTGCGGGTGGAGCAAATCGAAGACCACCGTTTGCATAAAGAGCGGGTGGAGGTGCCTGCACAAACCTGTGCATTGGTGATGGAGGCTCGGCGGGATAAAAAGCGCGTCATCGCAGTGGGCACGACGGTAGTGCGGGCTTTGGAGACAGCGGCTAAAAACGGGACCTTGAAGCCGCTGCGTGGTGAAACCGATCTTTTCATTTTTCCGGGTTACGGTTTCCGCTGCGTGGACGCGATGATCACCAATTTTCATCTGCCGGAATCCAGCCTGTTGATGCTGGTGTGCGCCTTTGCGGGGCGGGAACGGGTGCTCTCGGCCTATGGCCACGCGGTCGCGCAGGAGTACCGGTTTTTCAGTTACGGCGACGCCATGTTCATCGCACGCGAGGAGGCACCCGATAAGATTTGAAATTCTAGGCCAAGATGGCGCAGCGCGCTGCGGCTGCATCGAGCTTGCGCGTGGGGTCGTGGACACGCCTGCGTTCATACCCGTGGGGACCAGCGCCACAGTAAAGGCTATGACGCCGGAAGAGCTGCTCGGATCGGGGACCCAGATCGTGTTGGCTAATACCTTTCACTTGCTGTTGCGGCCGGGAGTCGAGATCGTTGCCGAACACGGCGGCTTGCACCGTTTCATGCACTGGCCCGCCCCTATCCTCACCGATTCCGGAGGGTTTCAAGTGTTCGGCCTGAGTACCCTGCGTGTGGTTTCCGAACAGGGGGTGACTTTTCGCTCTCCCATCGATGGTGCGCACATCTTTCTAAGCCCAGAGCGCTGCATAGCGGCGCAACATGCTCTGGGTTCCGATATCGTGATGGTGTTGGATGAGTGCACCCCCTATCCCTGCGATCCGCAAACGACCCGCGCCGCTATGCGCTTGTCGTTAAGGTGGGCGGAGCGATGCCGCGAGGCGCACGGCGGGCACGCCTCGGCGTTGTTTGGGATCGTGCAGGGGGGAACGTATCTCGAGCAGCGCCGCGAATCGCTAGAGGGCTTGCTCCGTATCGGTTTCGACGGTTACGCCGTAGGGGGACTCTCCGTTGGCGAACCCAAAGAGCGGATGTTTTCCGTTTTGGCCCACACGGCGCAGGGGCTTCCGCGCGAAAAACCGCGCTATCTGATGGGCGTCGGAAAGCCGGAAGACATCGTCGAGGCCGTGGGACTTGGCGCCGACATGTTCGATTGTGTATTACCCACGCGTAATGCGCGCAATGGCCACCTCTTTTCTTCCCAGGGCCTAGTGCGCATACGCAACAGCCGCCACAAGCGCGATCAGCGCCCGATCGATGAGGCCTGTGGTTGTTATACCTGCCGGCATTACACCCGGGCCTATCTGCACCATTTGGACAAAGCCGGTGAGATCCTGGGCGCTAGGCTTAATACCTTGCACAATGTCTATTATTATCAGCAGCTCATGCAGGGTTTGCGCAATGCCATCATGAGCCGGTCATTATCCGGGTTTACCAAACGCTTTTATCAAAGCCGCAGCCAAGCTGTGTCATAATACGCGCCTTTTTAGGCGAAGAGGGGGAGTCGATGAATTTCTTTGTTTCCGATGCCTTCGCCCAGGCCGCCCCGCCCGCGGGAGGCGGTGGCAGTATCTGGGAACTGTTGCCCTTGATCCTCGTATTCTTGATCTTGTACTTGTTCTTCGTCCGCCCGCAGATGAAACGGCAGCGCGAGCACAAGCATATGGTAGAGGCGCTGGCCAAAGGCGATGAAGTGGTAACCAATGGAGGCCTATTGGGGCGGGTCCTCGAGATCGGCGAAAACTTCGTGGTGTTGGAAGTGGCGAAGGAGACCAAGGTCAAGGTTCAGCGTCAATCGGTGTCTGCTACCATGCCTAAGGGCACTTATGAGAAGACCCTTTAAGTTTCACCCACCGCGCTGACACAAGATGAATCAATACCCGCTGTGGAAGAATCTTCTGATCCTGTTCGTGAGCCTAGCCGGCAGCATCTACGCGCTGCCCAACGTATTCGGGGAAGATCCGGCGCTGCAGATCACCTCCGCGCGCGGCACCGAATTGGACCAAGCGCTGGAAGAGAAGGTAAAAAACGCGCTGGCGCAGATCCATATCGAGCCCAAAGCGCTGCAAAAGGCGGAAGGACACGTGCTGGTGCGCTTTGCGGACACGGATCAGCAGGCGAGCGCCAAAGACGCGGTGGCCGAAGCATTGGGGCCTGGTTACGTCGTGGCCTTAAATTTAGCCCCCTCCACGCCGGGCTGGCTGCGTTCTTTGGGCGCACAGCCGATGTTTTTAGGATTGGATTTGCGCGGCGGCGTTCACTTTCTGCTCGAGGTAGACATGGACGCGGTGCGTAAGCAAGCCGAAGAACGCTTTGTGTCCGATCTGCGGGCGCGCTTGAGGGAACAGAAG
>JBOHHR010000298.1:0-3103 GCA_050725475.1 Gammaproteobacteria bacterium
TCATTGATGAAAACAAAGCTTTCGTAAAGAGACTAGGAGAAGCGGGCAACGAAGTCGAGCATGTCATCCACGAAGAAATGCCCCACTGCTACCATTATTTCCTGGGGCTTACCAAGGAAGAAGATGAGGCTTATCGAAAGATATCGGCCTACTTAAGGACTGTATTGGGTTAACTGGGTATGCACTTTACTCCCCCTGCCCGCCCCCAAATGTAGTGTGTCGTCATGGCAGACGACGGTGCCGCTCGTCTCGTGGAGGTGTCGTCCGCCCGCATCCGCAAGCGCACAGCCTCGTCCAACACGGCGCGGAACTCCTCAATATAGGACTGCTCGTTGCGCCAGCTCGCGGCGAGTTCCGTGGCCAGTGCGTAGTCAAATTCCCAGTAGCACGTGATACGTAGGCTGTTGCGCGTGGCAATAAGGTAGTGGCCGGGCGGCATCTGATAAACATTTTCGAAGAGCGTTCGGCCCGGCATCGGCGGGCCAGTCGTATGCTGGTAGAAATACTCGTGGTCCCACCGCGCCGGCACGCCGGCGGCGAAAAGCGCTTTCATCTCAGAGGCGAGATACAGTGTGTCGTCATGGACCGCGTAGTAAAGCGGCTTGATGCCAAAGCGATCGCGCGCGGCGAAGAGGAGCCTGTTCAACTCGTACCAGAGCACGAACGCAAACTCACCGCGCAGGTGTTGCACGCAATGCGCGCCAAAGTCCTCGTAGAGATGCCATCGTCTCGCACGGACGCGTGGTCGGAGATAATGGGCGCCATAACCTTACGGCGGCCTGTCGTTCTCCGCAGTATTCGAGCGAGTCGTGTGTTGAACATGGTGCTGGCGCCAACCAGTCTGAGTGGATCCGATCAAGCCCCCGGAGCTCTCCGCTTGGGCTTGTCGCAGAGCGGATGATCCAAAAACTCCTGCTTTCGTTCTAAGATTTTAGCGAGTACAAGTGATAGGTGTTTCCGTCAAAGGCAAGCTTTGCTTCGTAAGCGATCGGCGGCGCTTAAACGCGAGCCGATTTGTTCAATGATCACTGGAAGAGCCGCTCAGCGGAAGATACCCAAGAGCATATCATTTGTGCGGTAAGCTAGATGCATTTCGGGCATGTATGTACTATATATACTACAGGTACACCCATCTTAACCGGGCCTCCAGATGGAGGTCCATAACTCAGGAGGTTCTACGATGGCGAAGCAACCGAAAAATCATGGCAAGGAGTGGGCCGCGGCTGACGTGAAGCAGCTTAAGCAGTTCGCCAAGCAAAACACCCCAACGCGCGTGGCGGCGCTGAAACTTGGGCGCACGCCCTCGGCCGTCCAGAAGAAAGCTGGCTCCGAAGGGATTTCTCTGAAGCCCACCAATCAATCGCGCCTTACAACCGGCAGAAGTCGTGAAGCATCAAAAACTCGTAGATAACTTTTGCTTTTGAGAAGCCGTCCGCCGGCTGGCGGACTGGCTGTTTGGCGTAGGTGGAGCAAAGGGGGGTGGTGGAATTTCGTAATTCAAAGGCCATAGAGTTCCAATCGTTCAGCACGGCCGGATCGACGTGATGTAACGCCCATTTGTGGCCCTGGTAGATGTCCAGATCCACAGCAGGTCGCTCACCCGTAGTAGGATTCGGTCGAGCTTCTCCGCAGTCATTTTTTCATGCCCCAGGTGCACGACCCGATTTCGAAGCTCGACGCCTGTCCTAATCTCATGCAGCAGATCATCGGAGACACGAGGCGATTCCTCAGACGGGTTGAGAAAGTGGGGCTAGAACCCCATCGACCGTGGATAACAGCTCCATGAGATGAGGCGACTGTACGCTGTCGATCAATCGATCAATGGCCCAAGATGGCGAGTGACCGCTGTCGGGAGCAAACTCCAGGGACCGCTTCCGGCCGATTTTGCCCTTGAGGCTCCGTTCAAGATTGTGCCGACCGCGGCTGAGCAGGTAACCTAACCACGCTGGTCCGGAATTGGGGGATGATGATCCGTGCCTACCGCCCCATGTGAGTACTGGACCGAAACCGTCATCGATCGTTGGTCAAAGCACACCTGCGGCAGATCTCGCCATCGACGAGGGACTGGTCCGCATTCTGCTGCAGGAACAGCATCCAGACTTGTCGAGGCTTCCCCTTCAGCGGATCGACGCTGGATGGGACAACGAGATCTTTCGCCTAGCTAGGGGATGAACTCGCGCTGTGTCTCCCCCGCCGGGCCGCCGCAAAGCTGCTCGAGCACGAGCAGGACTGGCTGCCAAGAATCGCGCCCGCGCTTCCGTTTGCGGTTCCGGCCCCGATTCGGATCCGAACGCCAGCTACGCATGTCGCTGTAGCGTGGTGCTCTGGCTGGCTGGCTGGATTGGCCGCTGATTTGTGCTCACCCGGCAACGCCCAAGCGGAACCGTTCGCTGCGTTTCTGGAGGCGTGCATGTCGCCGCACCTATGCAGGCACCCACCAATGCCTATCGCGGCGTTCCGCTGCCGCGGCGGGCAACGACGATGGAAGAAAAGATGGATCGGATCGAGAGCCATCGGACACCGGCCTAGTCGATCATCCAAGGCATGCGCTGATCGGGAAGCGCACACTTGAGCGGATCGCTGAAGGGCCTTGAAGGGATCAGGTTCCGTCAGGTCGTTCGATGTCTGCTCTTAGGAAAACCGGGCGCAGCGACTCAAACTCAGCTTTTGGCCGGTTAACGACTGGGCGGGAACCGACCCAGGCTGGGTGAAAACATGGAGCAATGAGCGATCAGGCTGAAAGACCGCTTTCAAACGCATCACGGCGCGGTCTGCCGTTCGCGCTAGCCAGACTTGCGCAATCGGTGCACGCGAGCATGGCCTCAATCAGAAGGGTTTCTACAATGCCAAGACGCGTTTGATCAAGCTCGGTGTGCTGAAGCCGAGGTCTGGCGCAGATCCACCGATAACGATCCTGGTCCGATTCCATCGCTGGCTCGCCAACTTACGGATCCTCGATATCGAGGAGATCAAGACGGTACCGTTTGTGCCTTGCTCGCATCCCTTCGTAGAGAGAGCAATCCGAACGGTCCGGGAAGAGCTGCTCGATCAAGTGCTGTTCTGGAATCAGCTTGATCTAGAGCGCAAGCTCTCCCAATTTCTT
>JBOHHR010000299.1:0-5048 GCA_050725475.1 Gammaproteobacteria bacterium
AATAAGGACAATAAGGAGTTTAGAGTTCACCGGCAAACCGAAGCCCCACTTCGTTGTAAGGATGTTACACGAGACCGGTAGCCATAACGGGATCCCGTAATGCTACCTTGGTATAAGGGTTACGCCCTATTCTAGGTAGGGTATTTGGACTATCGATAGTTGTTTTTTCCCTACCGCTCGGGTTGAGGCTTGTTTTACACAACAAAAGACTTTACAGTTAGCAAGACGCGTGGGGGGAAGCGCTGAGTCGATTGTAAGAAAAACATGTCCAGTGCAACGCACAGAGGAAAGGTGTGCAATGGAAGTAACCCAGAAGTCTCGGCTCCTGATCGCGGATGATCACCAGCTAATTTGCGATGGACTGCGGGCGCTGCTCGCGTCTGACCCCAAGCTAGAGGTGATAGGGCAGGTCGGAAACGGTCATGACGCCTTGCGTTGGGTCGCCACGCTGAGCGTCGACGTCGTCATAATGGACCTTTCCATGCCCCGAACGAATGGGTTGGAGGCCATAGCGAACATCAAGCGCCGGTTTCCAACCAAGATTATCGTTCTTACCTTCCATAAAGCGGAAGAATACGTTAGGGCGGCACTTGATGCAGGCGCCATGGGCTATGTATTAAAAGACGATGGCCATGATCAGCTGCTAGTAGCCCTACGCAGTGTCCTGTCCGGAAAGACTTACCTAAGCCCGGGTATTTGCCAAGAGGTTGTGACGGGCTATCTGCGAGGGCGCCGAGACGAGGTTGGCCCGCGGTCGTGGGAGATTTTAAGCCGGCGCGAGCGAGAGGTGACTAAGCTTATCGCAGAAGGATATCGGAACAAACAGATCGCTGAGCACCTGTCGCTCAGTCCTAAGACGGTCGAAAAGCACAGGGCGAGCGCCATGAAGAAGCTCGGGCTGCACAACACGGCCGGGATAACGGCGTATGCAATCCAAAACGGCTTAACCGTTCAATAGGTCTCCGAGCGTAGCAAGCGGCCAACAGATCTCAACGGTAGTTCCGCTACCGATACCGCTGGTAAGATTGAATTCGCCCGCCGTTGACTCGGCGCGCTCGCGCATGCTAATCAGGCCGAAACCAAACACCGTTCTGATTCCGGGATTCCCACGCTCGGGGACATCGAATCCTTGACCGTTATCCTTAATCAGGAGGCGAATAGCCATTGTGGTTTTCTCCAATTCGAAAGTAACCTGATCCGCGCCGGCATGCTTTGCGATGTTGTTAAAAGCTTCTTGAACGATGCGGTAGATGGTTACTTTTAGTTCTTGTGGTACGTCACTCTCTCCAAGCGCGTACCGCTTCGCCACATTAATCTGTGGGTGGGCACTGTGGTAGGTTCGACAAAACCAGTCTAGGGTGCTCAAGATCCCCAAATCGTCCAACATCGCGGGTCTTAAGCCCATAGCGATTCGACGCAGTTCCCCAATCGCCTCCTGCATCCCTTGCGTCACCGCCTCAAAGTGGAGCGTTCCCCCATGGATCTGGCTTTGGCTCAACTTTGTGACTTCACTTTCTAAGCCATATTTAATAGCGCTCAAACTCTGCCCGATCCCATCATGCAATTCGGCCGCGATTCTTTTCCTTTCATCTTCCAGCGCCGTCATCAATTGGCTGACAAGCACATCCTTCTCGGCGGACAGCCGGATAGCCGAAACGACGATCCGGTTTACTCGGCGGCTGCACTGGTAAAATGCCCCAGTGATGATCCCTATCAGGATCGCCATCAAAGTGCCTGTGCTATCCGCCTGCATCAAGAAGCCCAACACAAGCAGAAGCGACATGGGCAGCAAAAAATCGAGATAGGCAGGAAGGAACGCGCCTTTTATCGCCAGTGCCCGCACGGCCAGGCACAATAATAGGAAGGTAACGAGCAATTGATACCCCAGGCTAAGGTTCAGCGTGCTAAACAGGCCCAGGGAACCCCATGTCGCACCCGTGTAGACGGAAACTAACGAATAGGATGCTTGCCGCCGCCACAAGCACTTTTTAGGTGACGATGTTCCTTGGTATCTTCGTACAAATACTATGCGCGCCCATACACCTAAGCACAAAGCGAGCAACCAAATCGGGAGGAAAAGGGAACGAGTCTGGTTCCAAAGCGCAGCGGCGGTTACCAAGGCCACTACAACATCGGTGGCAATGCCTGCGAGTGCGTTCTTAATTACGAGATCTAACTGTTTCTCTGTTAGTTCTTTCATGCTCGCCGACAACTAATGCCCCTACTGGAAGCTAACGAGATTGATCGTCATGGCCGCTTTCAACTGGGGGTGCCGTTAGCCGGACCCAACCCCTAATGCCGTGGGATTTCCCGCTCGCGCGCCGCGGGATTTTTTGGGGATCGGGAGAAGCTAGGAAGTCTTTACCACAGGCAGATGGTCAAAGCCTTAGCCTAGCACCCCACGTCATTACCCTGCGACACTGCGACTTTTATCGCTTTTAATACAATCCCGCTGTTGCATTAATAATATTTAATTTTACATAGATTTACGACCGACACTCTAATTAACCACAACCCTCACAAGCAAGGGTGCAATAACTGTCGCAGGTCTTTTCATTACATTTTTTTTCTAGACCGCTTATAACCCACTATTGCGTTTACCATAATTACCTTAAGGCTCCTGTTAGCAGGGTATTTGCGTCCACCAGTCTAAATGTTGAGAAATATGTTTCGAGTACTCATCGCAGACGATGACGCTGGCTTTCGGAAGGCGGTTCGTAAGCTGTTGCAAGCACACTCGCCAACTATAGAACTCAGGGAAGCCAGTAGCGGCAAAGAGACGCTGCAACAACTCGATGGCCTCGATCTGCTTTTCTTGGATATCTCACTGCCCCAAGAAAACGGTTTGCAGCTCGCGGCAAAGATTAAACTCGAGCGTCCACATATCGCGGTCAGCATCCTGACGATTCACGATGCACCCGAATATCGGCAGGCGGCTTTTCAAAACGGTGCCGATTACTTTGTGTCGAAAGGAGCTCCCGCAGAACACATCCTGGAAGTCGTGCGATCCGCCATCGGTGATAGGCAAGCACGCAGTCCAAAGCCCGCTTTATCAGGTTCTTGAGTTTTCTTTCGCTCCAGCTTTCCCTCAGGCGGATTCCAGAAAAACGACACGCCGGAACCTATTAGCCGCGCTTCGTCATATTGCTCGGTAGCTTTCCCTCTGGGTTCTGATCAAGTCCAACGCCATCGCGCTCCGCAAGACCTCGATGGTTGGGCGCCCGCACCACTTGTGGTATGCTGCCATTCGATCACCGTTCCACTTCACCGCCCCCTTTCTCGGCGCGGACGACTGCCACGGAATCGTGGCCGGAAACGCCTCTACCGATAGTTAGGCTGTTTCGATTGCGCCGCGAAAGAGTGGGGAGAGCATTCGGGGTTATGAAATGGCGACTGTCAGCGAGCGGATTTATTCAGCACAAGATCTGTTGCGAATGTCCCACAAGGGTTTTCGATGTGAACTGCTGCATGGCCAGTTGGTCAACATGAGTCCGGCTGGACAACAACATGGACGAATTGCGGCGACGATAACCGCGTCGTTAGGCCAGTACGTGACTGAGCACAAGCTTGGGGCCGTGTACGCCGCGGAAACAGGGTTTTTACTGGCGACCACCCCCGATCATGTCCGCGCACCAGACGTAGCATTTGTGTGCCGTGAGCGGTTACAGGCCGTCCAAGAAACCGAGGGCTATTGGCCGGGTGCGCCTGATCTTGCTGTTGAAGTGGTTTCCCCGAGTGACACCTATGCGGAAGTGGAAGATAAAGTGTTCGACTGGCTTGAAGCGGGCGGCCGCCTTGTTGTAGTGGTCAACCCACGCAAACGGCTTGTTACGGTCTATCGCTCGAAAACCAACATTGTCGTGCTCGGCGAGGACGATGCATTGGAGGGGGATGAGGTCGTGCCCGGCTGGAGCCTTTCCGTGTCCACTTTGTTCGCATAATACTCTCTGACAGGTAAGGCCCTCGTTTTGTCACCTTTAGATTAGCGTTGCGGTGGTGGACGACTAGCTCTTTCCGTGTAAAAAATCATAGATCACAGGTGCTACGTGCTGCGGGTGATCCATGTGCAAATGGTGTCCGCCGGGAAGCCATACGATTTCCCTGTCGGCTAAGTAGGATGCGCGCTGTAGCATTTGAGGGTAGTTCGTCGCAAGCAGGCCATTCTCGCCCAGCACCAAAAGCGTTGGAGCGTTAATGCGCCGGACGAACGCCTGCACTTGGGCTTCCGTGAAGCGCTGCGGGGATGACGATCGCACGCGGGGATCGCTGCGCCAGGGTTCTCGCTCACGCTAGCCGTAGGTCAAGCCGCCTTAGCCACGGTCAGCGAGACATGGTGGCCCACGTGGCCAGCATGTTCACGAGCCGATCAATGGTGCACTTCTGGATGCGGCCCTGGACGATGTCATTGATCCTCGGCTGCGTGGTGCGCATGCGCTTGGCCGCCTCGGCCTGGGTAAGCTTGTTCTCCTCCATATAGCGCTTGATCTCGATCATGAGATGCGCCCGCAGCTTCAGGTTCTCCGCGTCCTTGAGGCCAAGGTCTGCGAAGACGTTGCCATCCGCCCGGGTCACGTGAGTAATACCTTTCATCGCCGTTTGCTCTGCTCCTCGATCTCTATCAATCTTGCTTTCGCCAGATCGAGATCGCGCTTCGGCGTTCGTACAGTTTTCTTCTCAAAGGCATGAAGCACATATACCGCCTCCTCGAACTTGGACATACAGCACCCGGTGTTCTTCGCCCTGGTGCAGGCGGATCTGTCGAGCGCCCGCGCCGATACTGCTCATCGGCTTCCAGTCAGTCGGTTCCAACCCAGACTGCACCAAGTAAAGCTCATGACCGGCCTCATGCCGTGCCGGAACCGGGAAATTGCAAAGGTCCTTGTAGCTAGAGCCAGCCCAGCGGATCTCTTTCATAATATATCAAATATAGTATAACCTAAGCTTCTTATGTTAATGAAGAAAAAAGCGATTGAAAAATGTACCTCGATTTCCCACGTCTGAGGCATCTATCTTATGGCTCGGAACGACCAGGTCACCCGGCAGTGGCT
>JBOHHR010000300.1:0-4325 GCA_050725475.1 Gammaproteobacteria bacterium
GTATTCAAGCTTTCTTATTTTGCCGCCTGGGGGATCGTGATCATGTTATTGCTTCTTATCGGACGACTGGCGATGATTGCCATTAAAACGGGCGGCGAGCTAGCCCTGTACGATCGGCACGTCAAACACCTTGCAAGAGTTGAGAAGCCCTCTTCGGATCGCAGCGCCCATAGCAGGATGAACGAACCAAAAGAGCGTTTGAGGAGAAGCTGAGGAACGGTTCAAAAAAGTGCTGGTCCGGTCGTTGCCCGAAACCGGAGCCAGCACTCAAGGTCATGCCAGCTGGTCTAAACCAGCACCTGTGCATCCACAGCAACGCAACCGACGGGCTGCGTGTGTCCTTACGATCTTAGTTAAGGCAACTTAAATGCCACCATGACGTTCTACCAGTTTTCCATATATTACTGATAGTTACACTCGCAGCTCGATATTAGCTTTGAGTGCGAACCTTGCGACATTTAGAGACACTCCCGTCTCACCTTTTATAACTTAGCTTACCCATTGAGCTATCTGTCTTCGCGGCTAAGAATGCGTCGCATCGTTTCAATGGCGATCACGCACATCCCAGGACATTTTCCTTTTCTGGCGAATCAGTCGTTTGTTTAAGGCTTGCCGCGTCAAGCCCAGCATGCCGGCCGCAATCCCTTGATTTCCATTCGCCCGCTTTAGCGCTTCAGAAACTAGGAAATCCTCCGACTCGGCGAGAGTCGGCAAGCGATCCGGAAACAAAGCGGCAAGCTTAGGGGCGCCCGCATCCTCGGTCCCTCGGTGACGAATGACCGAGAGCGTTTCGAATCCTACGGCTTCCTTAAAGCTCTTCATCGAAAGTATTCCTCCCTGATGCCGCGCCACCGCATCGTGGATCATGGCTTCGAGCTCGCGCACATTACCCGGAAAATGATAATTTTTAAGCAGGTCGAAAAGTTCTAGCGGCGGCGTCGGCGGCTTCTTATCCATCGATTTCGCCGCTTGCAGAAGGATCTGCTTTATCAAAGCGGGGAGGTCCTCTTTGCGTTCGCGTAACGGTGGCACGCGAATTTGATGGGCGCGCAGGCGAAAGTACAAGTCTTTTCTAAACCGCCCTCTG
Source organism: Gammaproteobacteria bacterium (assembly GCA_050725475.1). Lineage (GTDB taxonomy): Bacteria > Pseudomonadota > Gammaproteobacteria > JBOHHR01 > JBOHHR01 > JBOHHR01. Next base: position 1,088 of record JBOHHR010000300.1, read on the forward strand.
TTAACCAGGTCTTCGATCGCTTGGTTGGTCGCGACAATTATCCTAGCTGTACTCCGACGAGCTTGATCCGCGCCCAAGGGGTAGTATTCATGGTTGTGCAACAAACGTAGCAATTTTACTTGGGAATACTCGGTCAAATCGCCAATCTCATCCAGGAACAAGGTGCCATCGGCCGCTTCATGGATCAGGCCCTCCCGAAAGCGTTCTGCGCCGGTGAACGCCCCACGCATGTGGCCGAAGAGCGTATCCGTGAACATGGTGTCGTCGAGACCCGCTACATTCACCGCGATTAGTTTGCCCTTGCAGGGTGACGCTGCGTGTATGGCTTCAGCAAACAGCTCCTTCCCCACCCCGGTTTCGCCCGTTATAAGCACGGGCTGCTTGGACCCCGCGACAGCCTCCACATACTGAAAAAGCAGGCGCATTTTTTTATTTTGGGTGATGATGCGGGAGAACGCTTGCGGATTACGCAGCTCGCCAAGTAAAAAACGTTCTTTGAGCGCGTAGACTTCTTCACGCAGACGCAGGACTTCTATCGCGCGGAACACGGCCGAGATGAAGCGGTTGTTATCGACCGGTTTGACTAAATAATCCGAAGCTCCTTTGCGCATACAGTCAATGACGGTGTCTAGTTCCGTGGCCGCCGTCATGATGATCACGGATACCTCGGGATATTCGGAGGTAACCTGCTCCAGCACCTCCTGGCCGGAGAGGTCAGGCAGAGCGAGATCCAGAATTAATACTCCGACCCTTTCCTCCGCTAGGGCGTTCAGGGCTTCGCGACCACTCTCTACGGTGAGAACATTGGCTATCCCCCCTTTTCGCAACAGAACCCCGGCCGCGCGCAACAATGCCGGATCATCATCGACGATCATGACAGGAATCTCTGTCGATCCGGCGCTTACCCCGCGAGCTACGTCAAACTGCCTTGGCTCTGCGTTCATGAATCAAGTCCCGTTACCTTACACTTTGCCGTGAGCTTGAGAACTGAACTTTATTCTCTTTCGCGGCAAGGTTGCTAGACTTTAATGCACGCCCTTGCTATACGCCGACGCTTTCCTGGTGGGCGACAAGGGAAACCTCACCACCGCCAGTGCACCACCCTGCGGATGGGAACGAAGGCTAAGCGTCCCGTTTAATTCACGCACTAGGGATTGGGTGATGCAAAGGCCAAGCCCGGCACCGCCCATGTCCTCTTTGGTGGTAAAAAACGGCTCGAACACACGCGCACCGATATGCGAAGGGATGCCTTGCCCTTCATCGCGCACCGTTAATTCCACGCAACGCTCCGCGTTTTGCACCCGGGTGCTGATCTCTAAGCCCGCACCGGGATCTTGCAACGCATCCAAGGAATTGTTAAGCAGGTTGATCACGATGCGCTCTACTTTCTCCGGATCTCCGCTCAGAAATGGGATCTGCTTCCCGAGTCTGAGCCTCAAGGCCCCATCGAGCGTGGCGGTGCGATAGCGCAGCACCCGTAAGGCCTGTGTGACCGCATCGTTAATGTGAAAGCGCTCCCCATTAGCCCCTGCGCCCTCTCCCAGGTCGTTCGCAAAGCGATGGATAAGCTCAGCATCGCGGCGAATATCATCGATCAGCGAGGGGATCACCTCTCGCATCTCGGTATAGGGCAATCCGCCCAGCAGAAACTCCCCGTACTCCCGGTGATCCTCGGCCAGAATGCGAGAGGCATCCGCCCAAGCATCCGCCAATACGTGGGCGCTCATCAACAGGGATTGGGTAGGGCTCTTGATATCGTGGGTGATGCTCAACAGCCTCTGTTCCAGCTCCGTGCCCTTGAAGCCACTGAAAGCTTGCTTACGCCCTCCTCGCCTCCCAGAGCGTTGTACCGTTCCTACCATCCGCCAGGGAGTGCCCCGCTCATCCAACAATACCACCGCTTGCTGGCATACGGAGACCGAGGCATGAGTGTGTACCCGGTGCTGCAGCATGCTCTGAGCCTCACCGAGCAGAACTCCCTGCAACCAGGATTCGAACCTGACCCGATCCTCAGGGTGAACGCCTTCGATCAGCCTCTCATAGCTTGCCTGGCTGGCATCGGCTTCCATATCCAGAAGTTTAAACATTGCCTCCGACCAATACATCTCCTGGGTCGTTAGATCCCATATCCAATCACCAATGGGCGGGGGTGTCGGCTTAGGTTCACTGCCCCAGTCCGAACGGTCCTTGGAATCGTTTTCCACGGCTAAAAAAGAGCTTCCGGTCCGAGTGCATTTTGTTGAGGGGTTCATGTGCTTCAATCTCGATCAGCGACGTGGCATGGCGCGTGGTATTCAAATTGCCAAGCACGCTCGGTAAAGTTGGCAGAGCGCACCGGGGCAAAACTTTGCTCCCGCCTCGCAGTTTGCAACGCACAGTGCAAGATCTGCATGCCTTCCGGCGTACGCTCCACCGCGCACACCGCCGGCCGCGAAGGATCCGCCAGGCGATCGCGGTCGAAATGATGGACAAAGCTGACCGGCGCATCCGGAGCCAGCTGGCCGATTTGCTGCGCGGACCTTTGGTCCAGACAAGCACCCCGCTCCTCGACAAGTACCCAGTCGTATTCACAAAGCGAGGCCTTTAGCTTGTCGAGCGCTTGCCCACCATTACTGCAGTGGGTCACTGTGACGGAGTCGCTCGAGAGCGTTTTACCAAAATCCACTGTCTGCGGACTGCTCCCAATTACCAGTAACTTCATGCTGCCCTCCTTTCTTCATCCAGGGTCGCGTACAAAGCCTGACGCGACTCTTCGTTTACGGGTATCCAGCAGGCGACCGACAATACTGCTCCGATTCTCAGCGCTTTCCCGTCGCCGAATCGCCGTAGCGGAATACCCATGTTGCGCATCATTCGCTCGATAGCGACGCTGGTTACCGTCACGAAGCTTTGAACATCGTGGTCGCGGGCGAAATCGGCAAGGCTGCGCATCAAGTTCAAGGTAACACAACCAAAATGGGCTTGGCGGCAGTCGTACCGGGACACCGGATTCACCGCGAATCGGCTTAGCTCCCACACGTTCGGATCGATAGGTGCGGGTTCGCCGCGTAACAACTGCGGAAAAGTGTCCTTGAGCATGTAGGGCCCAGTGGTGGATAAAATCCGCCAACAACCTTCTACCTTGCGCTGGTCAGTTCTGGCGATGATATATACTGGGTTTAAGTCATCGTATGGATCGCGCTCCTGCCCTTGAGCGCCATCTACATCCCAGCCCAAACGTTCGCGAAATACGGTATGC
>JBOHHR010000301.1:0-5675 GCA_050725475.1 Gammaproteobacteria bacterium
GACAGCGACGATTTGATTCGCTGGATCGGTCGCCATGTGGCAAGCGAGATGTTTGAACTGTCCGGGAAAGTTTTGGTGGATAAAAAGAGCTTTCATGGTCCTTCGGTTGGTTTATCGTGGTCTTTGACGCAACATTGCCCTGCCCAAGTTCCCTTCCCCGCTAGTGTAGTGCTTCGTTATCAATGGACCTTATGTTCTTCCTCTCGATCGATGGGATCGAATGTCGAAAGAGAGGAGAACGGTCATGCGAGTTGCCGCAAAGATCGAGTTGACAGCAGAGTTTCGTGGGCTTACCAGCCACACGAACTGCCGGTCCTTGGAGGTGTCCTTTGGGTGTCCAGGGGCCATCCCCTTCGAAGCGAAGTACGAAGGTAAGGAAAGCGGCGCATTGCACGCGGCTCTCGACACTAAAATCGCGCTTGATGAGGCGCAGCTTGAGATCATCGATGCTCCGATGGGCCCCTTCCGCAACGCCGAGCAAACACTCTTGCTTTCCGCAACAACGGACAGAGCCGAGGGGAGCGGATATGGATTGTCCTTGTGCGCGAAAGGAGCGAAGGGTACGGGGTAGCGGGCGCGTTGCTCACCGACGACTACTTTGGTCAATGCGGTTCCAAAGTCAGAGGCCGATGACTAGCTACCGTTTTCAACCTTGTTTGCGTTCATCACACTGGGTTCTATCCCTTAGTATCCAATCCGCAGCGTTTCGCCATCCGAAATACCTCCATTCCGCCCACCAACGCATGGGCCATAACAGAAGTATAGTCGACAAGAAAAATAGAGCTAGGCCCGTGGCTGTCAATCACGCGAACCATCGGTCCAGAATTGGGGACTTTCCGGACCATTCATCGGTCCGAAATCGAGGTGGACGGTAGCTGCAAAGGCCAAGGGCTCCCGCAGAAGCTCATCACGCCAGGCACAGCGCCAAAGCCTGCTCCCAGGTCGGACGGGATATGCCGAAGGTTTGCTCAGCTTTGCTGTTATCGAGGACGGAGTATTTCGGGCGCCGAGCGGGTGTTGGGTAGTCTTCGGTGGCTGTGGGGAGGACCCGCTTCGCCCCCAGCGTTTGACACCGTTTCGTGTTTGCCACGATCGCATCGGCGAATCCATGCCATGAAGTCTCGCCAGCGTTCGTCACGTGGTACAGGCCCGCGACTTCGTCGATGCGATCCCGGTTGCGCTCTAGCACAGCGACCACATGCGCGGTCGCTTGCGCCAGAAACCGAGACCAGGTCGGCGCCCCGATTTGATCGGCGACGATGCGCAGTCCGTCGCGTTCTCGAGCCAGTCGCTGGATGGTCAGCAGAAAATTATGTCCCCGCGCACCGTAAACCCACGTGGTGCGAAATATCAGGTAGCGCCCGCCGACAGCTTGTATGGCCCGCTCACCGGCGAGCTTGGTCTGCCCATACACATTCAATGGACTCGTCTGATCCGTTTCTACGTAGGGTCTATTCGCGGTCCCATCGAAAACGTAGTCGGTCGAATAGTGCACCAGCACTGCACCCCCTCGCCTTGCCTCTTCGGCCAAGACACCGGGTGCTTCCCCATTGACGGCAAGAGCCAGACCCGGCTCCGATTCCGCGCGGTCAACTGCCGTGTAAGCGGCGGCATTGAGGATCCAATCCGGCTTAACACTACGCACGAGATCGCGCAAGGCCACCTTGTCCGCGAGATTCACGCTCAAAGGCGCTGTGCGTAGGCCCAGGGCGATGACCTTGCCGAGGGAAACGACGCTCCGTTCAAGTTCCCATCCGACTTGGCCGTTTCTGCCCAATATCAATAGGCACGGGGGTCGCACCGGCATTATGTTTTCGGTTGTTCCACTGTGTACGATGGAAGCCGCTCTGCAGGCATGTCTCTAAGCCGCATCCCCCGGAGGTCTTTCGCGGAAAGTTGTGGGGTCTCGACCGGCCAGCGAATGCCAAGGTCCGGATCATCCCAAGCCACGGTGCCTTCGGCGATCGGGCTATAAACGTCCGTGCATTTGTAAGCGAAAAGTGCCGTGGTGCTCGTGACGCAGAACCCGTGCGCGAATCCCGGTGGGATATAGATCTGGCGCTTATTCTCGCAAGAAAGCTCCATACCGATCCAGCAACCGAAGCTCGGTGAGCCACGCCTGATGTCGATCACAACGTCGAACACTACTCCTTGCAGCACATACACAAGCTTGCCCTGTTCGTTTGGATGTTGAAAATGCAAGCCGCGTAATACGCCGTGCTGCGAAAACGAGAGATTGTCTTGAACGAAGGTTTGGTTTATCCCGATGGATTGATATTGCGCCGAGCTCCAGGTTTCGAGAAAAAACCCGCGCACGTCGCCGAACACTTTCGGCTCGATGATGATCACACCCGGAAGGTCGGTTGAGATTATGTTCATGAAGGCGCGGAAAGTGAACTAGCCGTACTCCAATAAGTCAAGCAGATAGCGGCCGTAGCCGTTCTGCTTAAGCGGTTGGGCCAACGCGCAGAGCGCTTCGGCATCGATCCACCCCATGCGCCAGGCGATCTCTTCGAGACAAGCAAGCTTGAGCCCCTGCCGACGTTCCAGGGTCTGGATAAAGAGCGATGCTTCCAGCAGCGACTCGTGCGTGCCGGTATCCAGCCATGCCGTTCCGCGCCCCATCATTCGCACATTAAGCCGCCCTCTCTCCAGGTAGATGCGGTTCACGTCCGTAATCTCGAGCTCGCCTCGCGCCGAAGGCCTGATTGAACACGCGATTTCGACCACCTGGTCATCATAGAAATAGAGGCCCGTCACCGCGTAGCGAGATTTCGGCTTCACGGGTTTTTCCTCTATGCTAAGGGCTCTTCCGTCCTTGTCGAACTCGACCACTCCGTAGCGATGCGGATCTTGCACCGGATAGGCGAACACCGTACCGCCTTCGGTTAAATTGGCCGCCTGTTGCAGGGATTGACTGAGGCTGTGCCCGTAGAAGATGTTGTCACCGAGCACCAGCGCGCAAGGCTTACCGCCGATAAACTGAGCACCGAGGATGAATGCCTGGGCCAGGCCGTCCGGACTCGGTTGCACCGTGTAGGTTAGATCCAGTCCCCACTGCCGACCATCACCCAGCACTTGCTTGAAACGCGGGGTATCCTGAGGCGTGGAGATCACCAGGATCTCACGAATACCCGCGAGCATGAGCGTGCTGAGGGGGTAGTATATCATCGGTTTATCATAGACCGGCAAGAGCTGCTTGCAGACCGCCGCGGTTATCGGATACAGGCGCGTACCGGCACCGCCGGCAAGCACGATGCCCTTCATCTGATTCCGCCGGACACCAATCCCAGGCGCTCTCGGTGATACTGCACCCGCCGGAACCACGCGCGATTGCCGAGATACCACTGCACGGTGCGTCTGAGGCCGCTCTCGAAGCTCTCTCGCGGAACCCAGCCCAGGTGCTCCTCGATCTTGCTCGCATCTATCGCGTAGCGGCGATCATGCCCCGGGCGATCCTGCACGTGGGTAACCAAGGCCGAATAGCGGCCGATCCCGCGCGGACGCTGCGGCCGAAGCTCGTCCAGCAGCGCACAAATACCTTCCACCACCTCCAGGTTGGTACGCTCGTTGTGCCCACCGATGTTGTAGGTCTCGCCGGAGACGCCGTGTTGCAGAACCGTATACAGGGCTCGGGCATGATCCTCGACATAAAGCCAGTCCCGCACCTGTCTGCCATCCCCGTAGATCGGCAACGCCTTGCCTTCGATGGCGTTTAAGATCACCAACGGGATGAGCTTCTCGGGGAACTGATAGGGCCCATAATTATTGGAGCAATTGGTGAGCACCACCGGTAGATGATAGGTATGATGCCACGCCCGCACGAGGTGATCGGAAGCCGCCTTGCTCGCGGCATAGGGTGAGTTCGGCCGGTACCGCGATACCTCGCAGAATAGACCCGCAGAATCCAGGCTGCCAAACACCTCGTCGGTAGATACATGATGGAAACGAAACCGCGACCGCTCCGCTGCAGGGAGTCCTTCCCAATAGCGGCGAGCGCGTTCCAATAAGGTATAGGTCCCGAAGACATTGGTTGTGATAAATTCCGCGGGCCCGTCTATCGAGCGATCAACGTGCGATTCCGCCGCGAGATGCATCAGAGCGTCCGGGCGGTATTTCGTCAATACCCCCGATACGCCCTGGGCGTCACAGACGTCGATCCGCTCGAAGTGATAGCGCGAACTTTTGCTCACCGACGCGAGGGAGTCGAGGTTCCCCGCATAGGTCAGCTTGTCGAGGTTAATGACCACGGCATCGGTCTCGGTCAAGAGTAACCGCACTACCGCCGAACCGATGAATCCGGCGCCGCCTGTCACCAGAATGGTCTGTGTCATCGCTTTATCACCGTCCCTTCACTAGCCCGAACGATTTGGCCACTCAATACCCATCATGCCCGCGGATGCAGAAACAGTCCGAAATACCCGAGTTGCCCACAAGCTAGCACGACCTATCTTATAAGCCTGTAAGCATCCGCCTTTTGATAATCCGGCTATCCCTCGGCGAAACCACACCCCAAGTGATGGACTCCACCCGGTTTGCAAAGAAAGAAACGATAATGGCTTTTTAAGGAAGACTGCAGGTATATATCCGTATATGGACTCCTGCCGACTTGCAAGAAAGAAAATCGAACTGGAAGGCCCCTGAGCCGCCCGATGCCCACCGGCACGACGAGACGCTGGATCGATAAACCACCATAGAAGACAGCCAGACTCACGGCGATCAACTGCCCTGCAAATTTTGCGTAATGGTTAATCTGTCGGGCATCATCCCAGATACCAAAAGCAACCAACACTAATGCGCCTAAAACATAGGATTGCACCGAAGGATCGAGTTCTAACAAAAACGCGATGGGTAAGAGGGTGCCAACGGCTATTCCAAGGCCCCCGGTCCTTGGAATAGCCACTGCGTGAACTTTGCGCGGGGTGGGTTTGTCAACTAGACCGAGACGCGGCGCAAACCGCCACATGATCGGGGTCAGCGTCATGCTGATCGCTGTGGAGACAGCAAGCGCCACCAACGGATTTGCTTCAGCCACCAGGTTCTATAAACGGATTCGACAGAGCCTTGTAAATGCCTGATAGCTCGTTGCAAACGGCCGGCCATCGCTGCTGCTTATTCGGGTTTGCCTCGCACAGGTATTTCTCGCACATGTTTTAAAGATAGTTGGTGGTAGTGCAGCGCACAAGGGATCTCCGGCTGCTCAGCTAAAATCTTATGCACGAGCGTAGGGCGAAAGAAAACCGTCGAAATGAGAAAGCTGACTATGTGGCGCGCAGTTGCTGATTTTGGCTCCTGGCAAGGACCGCTGCACGTATGAAGGCGATACCTTCAGCCAGGAGTTTTTTCCATTGAACGCTCAGGAATTGCTGCGCTACAGCCGGCAGATCATACTCCCTGAGATCGGACTTGCCGGCCAGCAACGCCTGCTCGCCTCGCGTGCATTGATCGTAGGGCTGGGAGGATTGGGTTCGCCGGTGGCGATCTACCTCGCGGCCGCTGGCGTCGGAAATCTCACGCTGATAGATCCTGATCGGGTGGAGCTTTCTAACCTGCAGCGCCAGGTGATCCATGGCAGCGCCGACATCGGGCGTCCCAAAGTCGAGTCCGCGATGGACGCTGTACTGCGCCTCAACCCTGCCATGCGGGTTAGACCGATCAGCCAAAGTTTTGATAAA
>JBOHHR010000302.1:0-12987 GCA_050725475.1 Gammaproteobacteria bacterium
GCCAATGGGTGCTGTCGTTTCCTATCCCGCTGCGCTTGCTGTTTGCCGCACATCCCCATCTGCTCTCCTCCGTGTTGCAGATCGTCCACCGTATCCTATCGACCTTCCTGATCAACAAACGGGGCTCGAACGCACCGAGGCCAAGACCGGCGCCGTCACGCTCATCCAGCGTTTCGGCTCGGCCGCCAATCTGAATAAGCACGCATAATACCCCCGTTGAGCAAGTGATTGATTTTAGTCAAACAGACACTGTTGTAACGTGTCCCCATCGAGAATGAGTTTGCCCGTGGCGCGGAGCCGTTCGAGGATGCTGGCCACGGGTTCACTGTCCAAGTCGGCGCGCTTGATTTCCAACGGCGCATAGGGCGCGACTTGTTCAACGGCTAAGAGGTTTTCGTCGATGAGTCGCATCAGCGTTGTATCACTGACGCGGCAGTATTTCGTGGCTTGGCCCAGCGTTAAGAGGTTGGCGTCCAGCTGCTCTTGGTCAGGTGCGGGAATCGCGGCTGCGAAAGCCGCACGAAAACATGCGACGTGATCCTGGTCGAAATCAACCCCGTGCGGCAACAGAACTAGGTCGGGTCGGAACGCATTATATTCGTGTTCAAAGATGTCGACCAATTCTCGCTGTGGAAGAATATCCAGCTTCTCGATCAGATCTCGTCCCTCGTAGACCGATGCGAAAATCGAAGTTTAGCAGAGACGCGACCTCTAAAATCTCTGCCTTTCTCTCGGAAAGCGTTGTGGACCGATCTAATCCATAATGGCGGAACCCATCCACGGCCAAATAGACGACCCTTACGGCCACACCGTGCTTGGCCAACTTTGCGAGGAGGCCACCCGCACCCAATACCTCATCATCGGCATGAGGCGCTACCACCAGGAAGTTCTCCTCCACATCCACCAGCTTCTCGCACATCTCGTACGCGTCCCAATAAGTGCTCGGGCCGTCATAGAAAACCGGGATCAGATCGGGATTGCGCTCGTAGGGTTGCGACCAGTCGCGCGCGATACTTGCGCGCGGCACCGCATGCCTCTGCCGATGAAGGTGTAGTTGTCATCAATGATGGCAGTAGCGACGATACCGGCTCGAAAATCGAACATTCGATCTGCGTATGACCGACTACCACTCTGGCTTTTTGATATACAGCCTGCGGGCCGCCCGCTCGATCCCCTTCGCGCGATTGTCCTCCTACTTCGATTTCGATTTGGAGGTCGTCGCGTCCACGCACGCTCGCGGCCTCGTAGTCGACGAGCTTGGCATTCCCACCCACTATGAGGAGAAAAGTCTTACCTGAACCCGATCTGGTACGGGCTACGCTGCCTGCGCGTCATGTTGCGCTACAAGCTCGGGTGCTACGCCGCGACGTGAGCCGACGTAGCCTTCCCGTACACCTCGTAGAAGTGGCGCATCGTGATGCGAAGCGTATCGCGCAGATCCGTCTTCGCCTTCCAGCGCAATAATCGAGCGGCGCGCGCCACGCTAGCGACCCGACGGTCGCAGTCCTCGTAGCCTTGACCGTAGAACTTATGGCCGCTTACGTGCTCGATCGGATGGTCGAGATAAGACGGGTCGCTCGTAATCTCGGCGTACACCTCTCGCATCATCTGCGCGAGGTCGGCGATAGAGATCTCGTTAGCCCGGTTGCCGATGTTAAAGAAGTGGTTTTGCGCGCATGCTGGTTCATTCAGCATGCGCACCAGCGCATCGATGGCATCATCGATGTAAGTGATGGTGCGGCGTGCCGCACCGCCATCGACGAGCTTCATCGGTTGACCGTCGAGCAGCGCGGTCATGAAGCACGCGAGCACCCGCGGTATCCCCTCGCCATCGCGCCCGGGGATGAAGTCCATGCGCGGGCCGAACCAATTGTACGGCCGAATGATGGTAAAAGGGAGGCCGCGCTCCGTGTGGTTCGCATAGATGTAACGCTCCAGAAGAGCCTTGGCCGTGGCATAGCTCCAACGCTGGTTTGCGATAGGGCCCATCACCAGCGGTGTCTCGTCCTCGATCTGCTCATAGAGACACGGGTCGCTATAATCGTTATCCCGCAAATAGCTCGCGACGGTGCGCCCGTAGACCTCGCAGGTGGAGGTGTGAATCAGCCAAGTCCCGGCCTCGGCACAAAGATCCACGAGCTTATAGGCGTGAATAAAGTTTGAATTGATGGTGTAGAGCGGGTTCGAGACGTATTGGGACGGGTTGCATACGGCCGCTAGCGAGACGACCGCGTCCACCTTATCGACGATATGCCCAAGCTCGGCCTCGGCGGTTGTGGCGTCGATATAGGTCTCGCGGAAGTGTAAGTTTGGATTGCCCAGGTGCTGGGCGCATTTCTTGGATGTGACGTCGAAGCCGAAGATCTCGTAGCCACCGTCAGAGAGCAATCGATCCATGAGATGACTCCCGACGAAACCGCCGCCCCCGAGGACGATTAGTCGCTTCTTCGCCATGTGCCCCCTCGACAAATGTCAGAATGATGACCGGCCCGTTAATTGTGTATGCCGTTATTGTGGCGCATCGTTGAGTGCTCTTGCAATGAAAAGGGCGCAGTCGATAACCGGGTTCGCAAAACCGCTGTAGGCCGACTCCCTGCCGGTGAGAGAATAAGAATTTTAAAAGCCCTTTTTCCTCGCGAGCGAAGATACGACTGAACCTGTCAGGTGTCAAACACGCGCAATCTCGGTCCGGAATCGGGAATTATCGGGCTATTCGGCGGCTCGAACTGGTAACCCCCTTCGAACTCCTCTACAAGAGATGTACGCCGATGTAGCGACTCGCCTGTACAACCAACGGTTCGAAGGATCAACTGGGCGCCCGTCGCTCGTGCGACTTCTGCACACGGCGCTGTTCACGCCATGTCAACCGACAACCAGGTTCTCATCAAGAACGCCGGTCAAGCACGAGGCCGAAAATCTTTTCTAACGTGTACATCCAAAGAAGAATGTACACGAGGAGCAAATTAGACATTAATAATAATAACGTTTTAGCCGTGTAATGGCGTAGTTGCTCGGCAGCTAAGCATCATTGTGTGCCTGATCAAAGCCGGGGGACGGAGGATGCGTGAGGAAGAAGATTGTGGTGGCATTGGCGGTTGCGGTTCTGATGTCGCAGGATATCAAATCCGAACCGCAAGTGCTTACCGCTTCTCAGATGGACGAGGTCACCGCTAGTGGCGTCTTCGTGGATGTTCTCTCTTTGGCCAGCGGGCAAGGCGACTCCGCAAATGTGTCCACTTACACGCACACGCACATTGTCACCACGCCATGGATTGAGGTGGGGTTTGGCGTGAGCATCGCGAGGGCCGTGGCTTGCTGCGGCCCCGACGCCGAGGTTGAAGTAGCCTCTGAGGGCATTGGAGCAGGCGATCGCGTTCTGCGCAGGACGCACGGCGTGGTGCGTCACAGCCCGCGGTTTGCCCACGCTGTCTCGGTGGTTACGGTCGTTGTCATCTCGAGGGCGACACCGGCGGAAATACGAGCAGGGCTTGCGGAACATGGGTCGTTTTCAGGCGGCGCCAAAATGGTTTCAGCTCGATGAAAGACATACACCAATGGAAGTAAAGATCGACCTTTTTAAATTTTGACGGCGCGCTTTTTTGTCTCGCGCGCGTCAAAAAACACTGTCTGCCCGTGCAGCATGGGTATTGCGACCCATGCCGGGGTGGGCATAACGCGTTAACTCTTGTGACGATTAAGGAGTACGTTATGAGTAAGAGTATAAGTAAGCTTGGGTTGTCTGGTCTGGTTCTCGGGACTGCGATGGCAGTGCCTGCTGCGCAGGCCGAGCCGCTGATCTTGACTGCCAATCAGATGGACACGGTCACGGCGTCTGGGTTCGGCTTCGCCGAGTTCTTCGCGTTCGTCGACGCGTTCAAGAACTTCGAGACCACGATCGACTTCACCAAAACCGCCGACGTGGACGTTAATGTCAGCGTCACAGGCTTACTAGCCGATGCTAATGCGGTCGCGAACTGCTTCGGGTTCGGCTGCACCGCCGAAACCTTCACGGGCGCCGACAGCAACATCTTCGAGCTTAGCGCCACGGCGGCGTCGCACTCCGTAGCTGCGTCGACCTTCCCACCACTAGATGCAACACCAGAGCCAACACCAGAGCCCTGATCAGGTAAAGCGCTCGAAAGTTGTTTGATTTGGACTTGCGCGGGCCCCATGCCTCGGCATGGGGCCTCTCTTCTGCTTGGTGATGCCGTCAATCCGGTGGGCACTGGATCTGAGGGGAAGTTTTGCTGCGCTCAAGCTCCGCGGCGTCGGGCCCGCGAGGGATTGGGTCGAGGGCGAGCCATGGAGGCGATGGGAGACGCGGTGGTGAAGCCTCCCGTGCCTCGCGCCGGCTCGGTTCTTCGCCCTAGTCGTCTCGGGCGCTCAGGATGAGCCGCAAGATCGGGCATGCGGTCAACCTTCATCGGGCGTCTAAGGAAGCTGCAGAAATCTGTCGTGAGATCCTTGGAGAGCAGTCGGAAAATTCGGAAGCCCTGCATCTGCTTGGCATGATCAGCGCCGACCGGACGGGCAATGCGGAGGCGGCGCTTTCGCCCGTAGAACGGGCAGCGCTTTATCACCATAGTCGCGGCAGCATCCTGCAGCGGCAGGGGCGGATCGAGGAGTCGCTCGCGGCGTATGATGCTGCAGTGCGCCTGAGGCCGGACTACGCTGAGGCACACCTGGGTCGCGGCAGCGCGCTGGGGCAGCGGGGGCAGCTCGAGGAGGCCCTTGCGGCCTTTGATCAAACCTTGCGGATCAGGCCGGACCTAGCTCAGGTGCATTACTACCGCGCCATCGTCCTCCAGCAGCGGGGGCAGCTCGAGGACGCGCTTGCGGCCTACGATCAAGCCCTGCGTCGCAAGCCGGACTTAACTCAGGCGCACCTCAATCGCGGCGTGGTCCTTCAGCAACAAGCGCGACTGGCGCAGGCTCTAGAGGCCTTCGATCAGGCCCTGCGGATCGAGCCGAACTATGCCCGGGCGCACTTCAATCGTGGCGTTGTCTTGGAACGGCAAGGGCGGTTAGAGCCGGCTGTCGCCGCCTACGACCAGGCGCTGCGGGTCAAGCCCGATTACGTCGACGCGCACATCAATCGGGGTGCTGCGCGCGTAGCGCTTGGTCGGTTCGAACCGGCGCTCGAGGCCTTCGATCAAGCCCTGCGGATCCAGCCGGACATTGCCGAGGGACACTTCAATCGCGGCAACGCTCTCACCGGCCTGGGACGGTCTGCCGACGCCCTGGCCGCCTACGACCAGGCGTTGCGGATCAGGCCGGACTATACCCAGGCGCACTTCAATCGCGGCGTTATCCTGGAACGGGAGGGGCGATTAAAGCAAGCCATCACCGCCTATGATCAAGCGTTGCGGATCGAGCCAGACTGGGTCGCGGTGTACGTCAATCGGGGGAACGCCCTCAGGGAGCTGGGTCGGACCAAGGAGGCGCTTGCGGACTACGATCGAGCCCTGCGGATCAAGCCGGATCTCGCGAAGGCGCACGGCAATCGCGGCAACGCGCTCAGTGACCAGGGACGGTTCAAGGAGGCCGCGGCGGCCTATGAGCAGGCGCTTCGGATCAAGCCGGATTACCCTGAGGCGCACAGCGATTACCTCTATTGCCTGAACTATGACCCCGCGCAGGACGAAACGTCGTTGTTCGCGGCTCACCGCCGATGGGGCACGCTCTATAGCCATCCGGCGCACGCCTATGACGCGTACGCCAACTCGCGTGATCCGGACAAAACCCTCCGGGTCGGCCTGGTCTCCGCCGATTTCGTGCGCCACCCGGTCGGCTACCTGGTCGAGCCCGTCCTCGCTGCCGCCGACCCGGATGAGGTGCAGTTCATCTGCTACTCCGGTCGGAGAACCGAGGACGGTCTGACCGCGCGGCTGAAAGCCAAAGCGGTTGCTTGGCGTTCGACGCTGGAGGTGCCTGATGGCGCTTTGGGCGAGATGATCCGCGCCGACGGCATCGATATCCTGATCGATTTGGCGGGCCACACCGCGGGCAATCGGCTCACTATGTTCGCCCTGAGGCCGGCCCCGGTCCAGGTCAGTTGGATCGGCTATCCGTTTACCACCGGCCTCGCCGCGATCGATTACGCCCTAATGGATGAGGTGACGGTGCCGCCAGGGGCCGAGCGTGGGTTCGTCGAACAGGTGGTGCGCCTGCCGGAGACCCGGTGGTGCTACGCGCCGCCTGACTACGCGCCGCCGCCCGGGCCGCCGCCGGTGCTCGAGCGCGGCTGCATCACCTTCGGCAGCATCAACAATCTCGCCAAGGTCACGCCTGATGTGCTGCGTCTCTGGGCGCGCCTGCTTGCGGTCGTGCCGGGCGCTCGGCTGCTGTTGAAGTGGCGCACGCTGGGTACCCCGGAGGCCGAGGACGAGTATCGCCGGCAGTTAGGCGAGCTCGGCATCGATCCGGGACGCCTCGAGCTGCGCGGCGCGTCGCAGCACCGCCAGACGCTCGTCGAGTACGGCGATGTCGACATCGCGCTCGACCCCTTCCCCTATTCCGGCGGGATGACCAGCCTCGAGGCGCTCTGGCAGGGGGTGCCCGTAGTCACGATGCCGAAGACCCGCCCAGTATCGCGCCAGACCCAAGCTTTTCTCACCGTGCTGGGGCGCGCCGAGTGGGTCGCGAAAGAGCCGGACGACTACATCCGCATCGCCGCCGATTTGGCCTCAAATCCGGACCGCTTGGCAGCGCTCCGGCGCGACCAACGCGCCCGCATGGCTGCTTCGCCCCTTTGCGACGTGCCACGCTTCGCGCGCAACTTCGAGGCCGCGTTGCGGGGACTGTGGCGCAGCTGGTGTGCGTCCAAACTGGCGAGGCAGATGGCCGACGCGACCGTGCCGGCCGTGATCGCCGCCTCCAGACGGGGCCAGGACCACCCGAGATCCGATCGAGGAAGAAGACGAGGAAGAAGACCATGAGAAGCGGACGACCGGTCCTCGTTACTGGCGCGAACCTGACCGTGCCGACCCTGCTCGTCTCTCTCGCCAACTGCTGCCGGTTCGGCGCGCGGCGCAGCTCCGGCGTTGCTCCGGCGCTGCTGATCGGGTTCTCCGCGTTCACAGCTGCACCGGCTGCGGAAAGGGGGCCGGTAAAATCGCTCCTGGAGATGCGGCGGGAGCATGTGGTCGTGCAGCAGTGGGACCTCAGCTGCGGTGCCGCGGCGCTTGCCACGATCCTCAACTACCAGCACGGCGATCCGGTCTCCGAGCGGGACATCGCCAGGGAGCTGATCGGCCGCGAAGCGTATCTCGCTTACCCGCAGCTCGTACGGGTGCGACACGGCTTTTCGCTGCTCGATCTCAAGCGCTACGTCGATCAGCGCGGCTACGAGGGCATCGGTTACGGCCGGCTGACGCTCGAGGATCTGATCGAGCGCGCGCCGATCATGACCCCCGTGAAGTTCAAGGGGTACAACCACTTCGTCGTGTTCCGAGGCGTGCGCGGCAACCGCGCGCTCCTGGCGGACCCCGCCTTCGGCAACCGCACGATGTTGGTCGAGAAGTTTGAGAACGCCTGGTTGACCTATCCCAAATTCGGCAGGGTGGGCTTCGTCGTCCAGCGGCGCGAAGGCTCCACGTCGTCCAATCAACTCGCCCCAGACGCTAGCGACTTTGTCTCCTTGCGCTAGGCGGCCGCGGGAGTTACCTGCGATGAGGCAGGACAAGGCCAAACCTCGCCCGCGACGGGCGTCCGCGGAGGCTTAAGGTGCTCACGCTACGCTTGATACAGCGCGCATCTGTCCATGTAGCCCCCTTTGCCATCCCGGACGGCATCTTCGCCATCGCCATTTTCGCGCTGCTTCTGTTCGACCTCATCGACCCGCCCGTGCCGCCGCCTGCCAAGCCCGCTCTCGCGGGCGTGGAGCCGGGATTGATGAACGAGCCCAGGCGGGAGCCGGATCAGCGGCATGCGGTGACACCCTCGGCCCTCAAGCCCGCGCCACTGGCAACTGCAGAACCCGAACTCGCGCGCAAGCCGGAGCAGGAGCGCGAGCGGCGGCGGACGGTGATGCCGTCACCGCCAAAGCCCGCTCTCGCGGCCACAGAGCCTGATGTCATGGAGCAGCTGAAGGACGAGCTCGAGCGAAGGGATGCGGTGATCGTGAATCTGCTGCGGCGTGTCGAGCAGCTGGAACGCGTCTTGACCTTGGCCGAGCTGGATCAAACGGTTGCGGGCGGTGCCGGAGCTATTCCCAGTGCTCCAGGCCTGCCGTCGATCGGTCCGGCCAGCTCGCCGCCGCCCCCGATCCGTCCAGCGCAGGCGCCGGAGGGGCCTCAGGCCGAGGAGAGCC
Organism: Gammaproteobacteria bacterium; assembly: GCA_050725475.1. Lineage (GTDB taxonomy): Bacteria > Pseudomonadota > Gammaproteobacteria > JBOHHR01 > JBOHHR01 > JBOHHR01. The sequence goes on from JBOHHR010000302.1 coordinate 8,312, forward strand.
CGGCCGCCCCGGCCACCCAGGCTGCGCCCGGCGAGTTCGAGGTCGACGAGGAGGTGGCCGATCGGGCGCTCGAGCGGACCCTGGTCGAGCTGGGGGCGCTCTTGCTGCCTTTCGGGATCGCGGAGATCCAACCTAACTTCAGCTACACGCGGCGTGAAGTCGATCGGGTATTCACGGAACTGCAACGCGACGAGTTCGAGGCGAGCCTGACGACGCGCCTTGGTCTGCCGTTCGACTCGCAGCTGGACGTCAATTTCCCCTATCAATACGTCGACCAGTCGGAAGTCAGCCCCCTCGCGGCCGGGTTTGAGGATGCCCGCAGCGGCTCGGGCTTCGGCGACATCCGTGTGAGCCTCGGCAAGACGTTGCTGCGCGAGAGGCGCTCGTGGCCGGACCTGGTGGCGCGAGCGTTCTGGGACACCGCGACCGGCAAGTCCTCCGACGACGGCGTGTCTCTCAACGGCGATTTCAACGAAATCGGCGGCTCGCTGACCGCGCTCAAGCGCCAGGATCCGCTGGCGTTCGTCGGCTCAGTGTCCTACGAGCACACCTTCGAGAACGACGACGTCCGGCCCGGCGACGCGCTTGGCTTCTCGATCGGCGCTTTCCTGGCGGCCAGCCCCGAAACCTCGCTCCGCTTCCTTCTCAACCAGAGCTTCGCGGACGATCAAAGGATAGGCGGCGAAGTCATCAACGGGACGGACGCGACGACGAGCACGCTGAGCATCGGCGCGGCGTCGCTGCTCGGACGCGGCGTTCTGGTCGACATCTCGGCCGCCATCGGCCTGACCGAGGATGCGCCGGACTATGCGGTGCAGCTCTCCGTGCCGATTCGGTTCGATCTGCCGATCCCGGGGGCCAGGTAGACCGATCGCGTCGACGACCACCGAGGGCGGCGCGGGCCTCTGCGTTCGAACACAGCCACCGAGGCACCATGCATCGCTTCACCCGATTGATCCAATTATGCGTCGGTGGCAACTGCGGCGAACGCCCGGGTCAGGTAGACCAGCTCCGTCCGGTTGCTGGCGTGCAGCTTGCCCAAGATTCGGCACACGAATACCTTGACCGTGCTCTCGGTGATCTGCAGCTCCCGGGCGATGATCTTGTTCGGCTTGCCTTGTCGCAAGCGCACCAAGACTTCCACCTCCCGCGGCGTCAATCTGTCGAAGAGCTCGTTATCGGCCTGCGGTAGATCCTGGTGCGGCACGCGACGCAGGTCTTGGACCAATCGCACCCGCGCGCTCGCGGGCACGAAGGTCCCGCCCGCCCAGATAAAGCGGAGTGCCTCGGTTGCTCCGGCAAGGTCCAGGCTGGTCGGGATGTAGCCGCGCACGCCGCGCTGAATCGCCTCCACCATGTCGTCGCTCTCCTCGTGGTCCGCCAGCAACACGAGCGGCACGTCGCTCCAGTGCCGAACCAAGCGCTCGATGTCGCAACGCACGTCGGGGTTGCTCACCCGTGCGCCGCCGATGCAGAACAGGATCAGATCCCCGTCCCCGACCAGGCGGCGGTCCTCGATCATCTCGGAAACCCCGGCCACGGGCGTGACCTGAAACTCGCCCCGGTCGGCTTGCAGCCAGAGCGTCAGGCACTGCCGGGTCAGCAATCGACGCTCGACGACCGCAATCGAGATGTTTCGAGCTGCACGGTCGGTCAGGCCGCTTGAGTCGTGCTGTTCCGATGTCACCGAGCCGTGAGGCGTTCTTCTGCTTACCATACCGCATACCCCTCCTGAGAGCGGATCGTGACAGCAAATGGGGACAACCCCGTGACAAAAGCTTCCCTTTATGGTTGCAACGCCCACGCATTACAGCTTACATTTCATCGAAGCGAATCGATTGTATGCGTGATCGATATTCTTGAAGCATACGACAAGTGTCGCATTATGGCTAGCGATTTTTCAACAACTTCCGGGAAGCCTGCGAAAATTGTCTCCTGTCAAGGATTCAGGATACATTTGTCGCATGGTTAAAAATTAGCGCCGCAAATGGCCTTAAAAAGCGACAAAAGTGGCACCACTGAATAGAAAGTCTTCACTGGTGGGTTTAATGCCTGTATTTATTAATCTTGAGCTGCTGCTAGGACCTTGGTCGGTTGTGAAATTTCGCAAAAAGATAGGATAAATTGTCTGCGACAATCGTCTGCGACAAAGGTAGCGAGGAACGCAAAAACCCCCAGTGCGCATGTATCGAGTTGTGAGTTGACGTTCAGGCTCCTCAGGATGAGTAAATCACCGGATGGGGTAACGTCCCCGGCGGGTTCGTGGCAGGTGCTCTCACCCGCCGGGGTCCGCTCCGATCCCGGAGTTCGCCCTCCCATGCAGTCGAGGGCTCTCTACTCTCATTCGTAGCGCTGTTCAGGCTGTCAGGCTGGCAAGCCAATCTTGGGTGTCTGCCTTGGTGCACAACTCATCGCGAGTGCAATGAGTGCCCGGGTGTATCCAAATCATTTGAAAGAGATCGGCTGGTCTCCCATGCAAGCAGTGCGGAGAGACGATTGCGCGTACTTCCGCTTCCCGGACGCAATCGAAGTCTTTCATTGGCATGGAGAAACGTTCGATCTACCATCGGGAGCTGTTCGCTTAGCGCAAAGCGATGGTTGCAAGAATCAAGCGTTCCAACTGCGTAAGTCTGTCATTGGCCTACAATTCCATTTGGAAACCGCGCCGGAAACAGCCCGAGAGATAGTTGCGAACTGCCGCGCAGAACTGTCTGGATTCAGTCCCAGTGACCGAGGGCAAGAGTGGGCGCCGAAAGAAGGGACTACGTCCGTCCTCGGAATGGATAGCGATCTCGATCCCACCTCTGATCGACCGCGAGATGTTCGAACGCTCGCAAGCGCGTCACGGACCCAATCAACAATTCAGCCCGCGTAATCTACACCAGGAGCGCTGGTTGCTTCGCCGATTAGTGCGCTGTGAGACATGTGGGTTGAAATGCGCGTGGGTGGCCCCTCGAACGCCCTCGGTCCCGTACTACCGTTGCGAGAAGCAGGAGCGCGTGACGGCCGTGCCCGATGTCGTCCTAATCACATCCGGGCCGATCCCCTTGATGAGCTGGTATGGCAAGAGATACGACGTCATCTCCTGGAGCCGGGACTACTCGTGAGAGCGCAAACATCGCTGACTCGGAGCGAATCGCTCGATCAGTCCTTTCTGTCGACGCAACTCGATCACACCCGCAAACGGCTGACCCAGGCGAAGGCGGAGCGGCGTCGACTACTGGATGTGTACCAGGGCCGCTTCATCGAAAAAGACGAGTTCGAAAGCCGCACGTCTCAGGTGGCCGGCCGGGTCGTTCAACTCCAAGCTGACCTGGAGTCGCTCAAGCAAGAAAGCAAATACGCCAGTGCCAGCCAGAGCCTTTCGAGGCGATTGCGTGACTTTACCTCCCCACAGACTCGACACGATGACGTTCCACGAGCGACAGACGCTCGTTCGTTCCGTCCTGGAGGAGGTCGTTATTAACGACAACGTCGTCAAGCTGTACTTGAAGATCCCCGTGCCAAAGCCCAATCCCGATCCCCCGGAGACCCCAAAACCAGGTGTCGACCAGTCGATGTCAACACAATTCGATTTGCGTTCACGCGCTGGTGCTCGATGGTGTCTATCGCAACACCGCCGGCGTGCCGGTATTCCACGCCGTGCGCGCCCCCACCCCCGCAGAGCTGCAGGCCCTACTCAGCCGGATCATTAAGACGCATCATGAAGCTATTAACCCGCAAGGGTAACCTCATTATTGAAGAGCAGGGCATGACCTACCTGTCCGACACCGACCCAGATCTCGCGCTCGGGCCCCTGCGAGCGGCGCACCTACCGCATCGCGCTCGGGCCCCGGGTGCGCCACGAGGGGCTGACCTTGAAAACCATCTCTACACAAACGCCGCAGCCTACCCCGGGGTGCTGTGTCAGCGAGCACGGTTAGCCTCCATGCCGAGGTGCGGTGTGCCGCCCGGTTTAGCGGTTTTCCAGGCGCATCCCGATCATCCTGCAACCGGGAAAAGCTATAATCGCCTTGATGCCTTCTTTACGACCAGTCGCCTCGAAAAACCCTTAGGACTCACAGATGAAAGTAAGACACGTACCGCTGAAAGTAAGACACGTACCGCATCATATCTCACATCAGTTTGACCGCGAGTTGGAGGACATTCGGTCCAAAGTCTTTCACATGGGCGGATTGGTGGAAAGCCAACTTATCAACGCCATTCAAGCCCTGGAGCTCGGAAATACCGAACTTGCCGAGCGCGTGCTGGGCGGTGATTACAAGGTAAACGCCCTGGAAGTCACCATCGATGAGGAATGCACGCGCATCCTGGTGCGGCGTCAGCCCGCGGCTACCGATCTGCGCCTGGTCTTGGCTATAGGCAAGACCATTACTGATCTCGAGCGCATTGGCGACGAATCGGAAAAAATCGGGCGCTTCGTATTGCACCTTATGGAATCCGAGGGTCCCAAGGCCTACTATGTGGGCGTGGTGGCGATGGGCAAGCACGTGCAAAGCATGCTGCACTCGTCCTTAGATGCCTTCGCGCGCATGGATCCCGAAGCGGCCTTGGAGGTCGCCAAAGAGGATCCGAAAGTGGACCACGAATACGACGCCATTATGCGCCAACTGATCACGTACATGATGGAAGATCCACGCAGCATCACGCGCGTACTGGATGTGGTTTGGATCGTC